>JBEHXB010000151.1:0-6068 GCA_048498895.1 Pseudomonadota bacterium | reverse complement strand
GATGCGCCGGCAGCCTCGTCGTCGCGCCCGCAAAAGGGTTTGCCGCCGAACATGGTGAAGTCGAACCCGTCCGTGTGCATGTTGCGGGCTCCGATGGCGGCGGCCGCCCCGATGCAGACGGCGGCCACGGTGAAACCGGTGAAGGCAATAAGCGCGAGCTTGCTGGCCATGATGTCCTCCGGGGTGGTCGTCAGTTCTTGTCGGCGAGATGGCGGATATGCCCAGATCCCATGATCGAGGTGCTGATGTGCCTGGGTTCGGTGTAGAGCGCCACATCGCCCGATCCGGCGATGGAAATGTCGGCCTCCTCGGTGGGCGAGGTCTCGACATCGCCGCGCCCGGCGATATCCAGGTTCAGCTTCTGCACCGCCAGGTCCTTCAGGTGCGCGTCACCCTTGCCGGCGATCTCCAGCTTGAGGTCGTTCACCTTGCCGGTGGCGGTGACCGTGGCCTTGCCGGCGATGGAGATCTTCAGCCTGTCCTGGTCGAGGTCGCGCAGGTCCATGTCGGCCAGCCCGGCGACGTTGTATCTCTGGAACTGCCGGCCGGGCAGGGTGATATCGACGCGCCGGTTGTGCCAGCGGCGCAGGCGGCAATCCAGGTCGATGTGACCCTCCTTCACCCGCAGGTGCGACAGGACCATGGGATCGCCCTGGACCTCGAGCATCTGTCCGCTGCCGGGACGGTAATGGACGTTGGCGGGCACCTCGATGGTGACGGTGTCGGAGCCCTCCCAGGCCAGGCTCCGGCTGGCCGCGGTGGCGCCGGTGTCGGCGCAGACCGGGTCGCCGAACCACGCGAAGTCCAGATCGTCGCCTATGTCCCCCACGCCCAGGGACGCGGCGGCGACAGCACAGACCAGGGCGACGCCAAGACCGGTCGCGGCGATGATGCCAAGCTTGTTCAAGAAGACTCTCCTGTCAGACGGCTTCGTTGGCCGAGGTCAGCAGGCGGTAATGCAGCCGCGCATAACGCACCAGCGCCCGTGCGGTCCAGTCCACCACCATGATGAGCAGCGCGCCGCCGCCGATGCCCGCGCCCAGAAGGCCGGTGCCCAGCACCGCCTGCAACGCGACGTTGGAAATGGCGTGGTCGAATACCGGCAGCATGTTGAACAGCAGGAACACGCCCGCCACGCTCAGCGCCAGGAAGGCCACGGCGAAGCCGAAGAAGATGCCGGCCATCGCGCACAGGATGGGAAACAGGAAGACGATGTCGATGGTGGCCAGACCCAGAAGCGCCAGCACCACGCCAAGAAAGTTGCTGGCGCTGCGGTTCTGCTCCCAGCGCTTGAAGCCGACCTCGGCGCGCAACTCGCGCGCCAGCCGGCTGGGATCGCCCAGCGCCTCGGCCACGTCATCCTCGCTGCGGCCATGGCCTGCTCCGTCGGCGAAATGGCTCTCGTAATCGGCGCAGATGTCGTCGATCTCGTTCTGCGGCAGGCCGGCCAGGCCGCGACGAAGCTGCATCATGAAGGTCGCGCGATTCATGTGGCGTCTCCCAGGATCTTGCCTACGGCTGATTCAAAGGTGGTCCATTCGGTGCGCTGCTGTTCCAGGGCGGCGCGGCCGGATTTGGTGATCTTGTAGTATTTGCGCGGCGGACCGCTGTCGGACTCCATCAGATAGGTGCTGACCAGCCCCTCATTCTGCATCCGGCGCATCAGCGGATAGATGGTGCCCTCGCCCATGCCCACAGCATCGGCCATGCGGCTGGCGATCTCGTAGGCGTAATTGTCGCCGCCAGACAGCAGGGCCAGGACGCACATTTCCAGGACGCCTTTCTTGAGTTGAATTTGCAGGGATTCCGACATGCTTTTCTGTCCTTCCTCAAACTCTATATATCGCATGATACCATGCGTTACAAGATACCATCCAACATTCATCCGGCTTTTCGAAAAGTTCCATATTACCAATGTCTTAAGGCTTTTCTGGTAAGGGGCGGGCATGAATTTCGGTCGCCGCCTTTCCAGTCTTTTGGCCCGCAAGCTCCCGGTGCGGCCTTCACGCCTGTCCGCGGGCCGGACGGTTGCGAGCATCACCTTCGATGACTTCCCCAAAAGCGCATGGAGCCAGGGCGGGCCCATCCTGGAGCGGCACCAGGTCCGCGGCACCTATTACGCGGCCGGCGGTTTTTGCGGCCGGACCATGGACGGCATCACCTATTACGATGAGGCGGATCTTCGGGAGCTGCTCGCCGCGGGCCATGAGATCGGCTGCCACGGCTATGGCCACCAGCCCACGCCCTGTCTGGCCACCGCCGCGCTGGCCGAGGATGCGCGCCGCAACGACATGTTCCTGCGGCCCTTCATAGGCCGCGCGGTCAGTTATGCTTTTCCCTTCGGCGCCGTGTCGTGCCGCACCAAGCGCTTTTACGCCCCTCGCTTCGCCAGCCTGCGCGGCGTCCATCCCGGTGTGAACAAGGGCACGGTGGATCTGGCGCAGCTTTCCACCATCTCGCTGGAGGCGCGCATCTTCTCACAGGCCAAGGTCGATGCCGCCATCGCAAAAGTGAAGTCCGGCGGCTGGCTGGTGTTCCACACCCACGACGTGGACGCTTCACCCACCCCCTATGGCACCACGCCCGAGGCGCTGGACTGGACGCTGGCGCGGGTGAAAGCCGCCGGAATCGATTTCCTGCCCATGCGCGATGCGCTGAAAAAGGTCTTACCCGCCTAGCGCTTTTTTGCGGATGGCCGTCAGTGTGTTCACCGGCGAGATGCCGTCGCCGTCGAATTTCACATGGATCACCGAGGGCAGGCCGGACTCCTGCGCTTCCCGGAAGGCCGGCGCGAAGTCCGCGGTCTTTTCCACCGTGGCGCCGAAGCCGCCGAAACTTCTGGCCATCGCGGCGAAATCGGGATTGACCAGGGTGGTGGCGCTTACGCGGCCGGGATATTCGCGTTCCTGGTGCATGCGGATGGTGCCCAGCATGCCGTTGTCCAGAACCAATGCGATGATGGGGATGCCATACTGGACCGCCGTGGCCAATTCCTGGCCGTTCATCAGGAAGTCGCCGTCGCCATTGACCGCAACCACGGTGCGTTCGGGATAAAGCCGCTTCATCGCCACGGCTGCGGGCATGCCATAGCCCATGAAGCCGCAGATGGTGCCCAACTGGGTGTTGAACCGGCGGAAGCGGTAGAAGCGGTGGATCCAGCCGGCATAATTGCCCGCGCCATTGGTGATGATGGCGTCGTCGGGCAAATGCGCGCGCAGCCACAGCATGATCCGGCTGATGTTCACCGGCCCCGGCTGGTCGGTGCCCTTGTCCGACCAGTCCAGATAGGCCTGGTGCTCGGCCGTCACGTCATGGGTGCGCGCGGGGCGCAGCGCATCCAGCGCTGCGGCGAAGGCGCGCGGACTGGCATGGATGGGCAGATGGGGCTGGTATATCCGGCCCAGCTCCTCGGCACCCGGATAGGCGTGAACGAATGTCATCTGCGGCACGGGGATGTCGAACAGGGTGTAGCCCTGCGCGGTGAATTCGCTCAGCCGTGCGCCGGCCGCGATGACTAGATCGGCGCTCTTCACCCGCGCCAGCAGCTTCGGATTGACCGCCAGTCCCAGGTCGCCCGCATAGTTGGGATGCAGCGGGTCGAAATGATGGGCGCGCCGGAAGCTGGTGGCGACGGGAATGCCGAACCGCTCGGCAAACCGCGCCATGGCGGCCAGGGCGTTTTCGTCCCAGCGCGAGCCGCCCAGTATCAGCATGGGCTTTTCGCTTCGGGCCAGCAGGCCCTCCAGCGCCGCCATCTGTTCAGGGCCGGGCGCGGGTTCGGCGGGCTCTATATAGGGAACGTCCTTCGACGCGGACGGCCTGGGCAGCACATCGTGGGGCAACGACAGGACTACCGGGCCCGGCCGGCCCGCCATCGCGGTGGCGAAGGCCCGTCCGACATGTTCGGCCATGCGGTCGGGCTCGTCGATCTCCGCCACCCATTTGGCCATGCCGCCGAAAAAGTCGCGGTAGTTCATTTCCTGGAAGGCGTCGCGGCCGCGATTGTGAGTTTCCACCTGGCCCACGAAAAGGATCATGGGGGTGGAATCCTGCTGGGCGATATGGATGCCACCCGAACCGTTGGTGGCGCCGGGCCCGCGGGTGACAAAGCAGATGCCGGGCCGTCCGGTGGCCTTGCCATAGGCTTCCGCCATCATCGAGGCGCCGCCTTCATTGCGGCAGACGATCACATCGATGCCGCTGTCATACAGCGCGTCCAGCACCGCCAGATAGGATTCGCCTGGCACGCAGAAGACGTGTTTGACGCCCTGGATGCGAAGCTGGTCGACAAGGACTTGTGCTGCGCTGCGCGCGGCTGGTGCGGCGGTACGGGTCATGGTGTCTGCCCTGGAATGCAGGGTCATCCGAATACCACTTTTTCCGTATATGCAAGATCGCCAAGTACGGGCCGGTGCGGACCCTTGAAGTAGCGGGGCTCCTTGCCCTCCACATAATGGGAGAGCATGCCATCGGCATCGCCGTCCACCAGGAAGCCGACCACGCCCCGGGCAAGAAAATAGCGTGCCAGCGCGGGGGTGCAGCGGCGAAAGTCATCGATGCTCCGGCAGTACATGAGGTCCATCACCGCCGGCTTGCGGCGGCCGATGGCGAGCCGGTCCAGACGGCGCGGCTTGAACACGAAGGGAAAGACGCCGCCCTCCTTTTCGACCGTCAGCGCCGTCCAGCCCCAGGCGCGATGGTCGGCCAGAAGCTGCGCTTCGGGCAGGCCTGCCGGAATGTCCTCGCTGACGCGGCCGCGCCCGGGCAGGGCGAAGACGCCGCTGCGTCCGAAATTATAGGGCTGGAAACCCTGGGCCTGCAGTATGCGCCAGGTATGCGGCGCCGGAGAGGCATTCAGATAGGTGACATCCTTCTGCCGGGTCGCCATCTGGACCAGCAGGGTGGAATGGGTTCGCCATTGCGGTTCCACATACCAGCTCGACAGGTTGGCCATGATGCGATCGCCGCGCCGCGATGAAATCAGCAGCAGCACGCCCACCGGCCTCTGCCCGTCGTCAAGCACATAGCCGAAACGGGGCACGCCTTCGACCGGGGCCATGGTCCGCCAGCGGGCAAAGCCGGCGATCCAGTAGTGGCGCGTGGAATTGGGAAAGCCGCGCGCCAGAAGATCGGCCAGGCCGTCCAGATCGTCTTCCACGATCTGGCGGCAACGCACGCGCCCCCCCGCCTGGGCCTGCAGCGTCGTCGCGGGTTCCGTTGTCATGGCAAGGCCCTTCCCCAAAGCTTTATGCACCTTTCGCCATTAGCGGAATGTTAAAACGGCCCTCGCTAGGCTCGCCCGAATTCAGCAGGGACAGGCCGATGAGCGTCGCGGCTATGGTTGTGGAACAGTTCCGGCAGGTGGCCCGCGAGCAGGACAAGCCGCTCGTGGCCCTCAGCCCCGACACCGTGCTGCTGGAATCGGGACTGGATTCGCTGTGCTTCGCCATCATCGTGGCGCGGCTGGAAGACCAGCTGGGCGTGGATCCTTTCACCACCTCCGAGGATGTCTATTTTCCGGTGACGCTGGGCGACTTCATCAAATTCTACGAAGATGCCGCCGGCTCCCAGGCAGCCTGAGACGCTGCGCGAGGCGATCGCCGGCAGCAGCGCAATGCTGTTCGCCCGCGACGCGGAGGCTTGCCTGGACGCCTGCGGCGCGGGTCTGCCGGAGCTGGCCGGCGCCAGCGTGCTGCTTCGTACCCGTGGCCAGCTTGCCGCGGCGCTGGGCCTGGTCGCACTGGATGGCGTGGCCCGCCGCATCGTCATCGCCCCGCCGGATGTGAAGGGCGAACACCTGCCATCCGTCATCGCGCGCGCGGAAATCGATGCGGTGGTGGGCGAGGATGAAACCTTGGCCGTCGAAGGCACGCCTTTTATCAAGCTGCAGCAGACTCAGGTCAGCCTCCCCCTTATGCGCGAAGCGCATCGCAAGGGGGAGGTGGTTTCAGCGTGCGAAGCCGACTTTTTGGGAGGCGAGCGAAAGCTGAAACCGGAGGGGGTAAATCAAACCCTCCCCCTCGGCGCGCAGCGCCCCGGAGGGGGAGGTGTTGGGAGCGGGGGGTCGG
>JBEHXB010000150.1:0-6115 GCA_048498895.1 Pseudomonadota bacterium | reverse complement strand
CAAGGGGCTGGCCTCGCCCGCCACGTCGCGCGCCGGCAACCGCAACGGCATGCTGGGCATGGCCATCGCGGTGCTGACCACCCTGTGGGTGGCCGGCGTCAGCGATCCGCTGACCTGGGGCCTGATCGTGGCCGGCATGGCCATCGGCGGCGTCATCGGCGCGGTGATGGCAAAACGCATCGCCATGACGGCAATGCCCCAGCTGGTCGCGGCTTTTCATTCGCTGGTCGGCCTTGCGGCGGTGCTCACGGCGGCGGCGGCGCTCTATTCGCCCGAAGCCTTCGGCATCGGCTACGAGGGCGCCATCCGCACCCAGTCGCTGGTGGAAATGTCGCTCGGCGTGGCCATCGGCGCCATCACCTTCGCCGGCTCGATCATCGCCTTTGCCAAGCTCAACGGCAACATGAGCGGCGCGCCGATCATGCTGCCCGCGCGCCATCTGCTGAACCTTCTGATCGCCGTCGTCATCGTCGGCCTGATCGTCCATTTCACCATGGACCAGCCGCACTGGGCCTTCTGGTCCATCGCCGCGCTGTCCTTCGTCTTCGGCATCACCCTCATCATCCCCATCGGCGGCGCCGACATGCCGGTGGTGGTGTCGATGCTGAACTCCTATTCCGGCTGGGCGGCGGCCGGCATCGGCTTCACACTCGAGAACACGGCCCTCATCATCACCGGCGCGCTTGTCGGCTCCTCGGGCGCGATCCTGTCCTACATCATGTGCAAGGCCATGAACCGCAGCTTCATCAGCGTGATCGCGGGCGGCTTCGGCGGCGACACCGGCCCGGCCACGGCCCAGAAGGAAACCCGCCCCGTCAAGCAGGGTTCGTCCGACGACGCGGCCTTCATCATGAAGAATGCCGCATCCGTGATCATCGTGCCCGGCTACGGCATGGCGGTGGCCCAGGCCCAGCACGCCGTGCGCGAGATGGCCGACAAGCTGAAGAAGGAAGGCGTCAAGGTCTCCTACGCCATCCATCCGGTGGCCGGCCGCATGCCCGGCCACATGAACGTCCTGTTGGCCGAGGCCAACGTCCCCTATGACGAGGTGTTCGAGCTGGAAGACATCAACTCCCAGTTTGCCCAGACCGACGTCGCCTATGTGATCGGCGCCAATGACGTCACCAACCCCGCGGCCAAATCCGATCCCAAGTCGCCCATCTACGGCATGCCGATCCTGGACGTGGAAAACGCAAAGACCGTGCTGTTCGTCAAGCGCGGCATGGGCGCGGGGTATGCGGGGGTTGAGAACGAGCTCTTCTTCCGCGACAACACCATGATGCTGTTCGGCGACGCCAAGAAGATGACCGAAGAGATCGTCAAGGCGCTGGACCAATAGCGGGTTCGTCCCCATGCTTCGACAAGCTCGGCATGAGGGCTTTAAAAATCACCCTGAGCCTGTCGAAGGGTGAAGGAGCCTCAGATGCCAGACCGGTCATCATGACTATCCGCAATGCCCGCCTGCCGCAGGACGAGCCCGCGATCCTGGCCTTTATCCGCCAGCTTCAGGATTATGAAGCGGCGTTCGAAGCCAACCGCCGCACCGACCCCGATTTCGCCGCCGATCACTGGAACCAGGTGCGCCGTCGTTGCGCCGAGAAGCATGGCACCCTTGTCATCGCCGAACAGGACGGCAATGCGGTGGGCTGGGCCTTCGCCTACGAGGAGCATGGCGAACTGTTCATCGCCGAGCCCGAGCGCCGCCACGGCTTCCTGGCCGAGATCTATGTGGCGCCGTCCGCGCGCGGCCAGGGCCATGGCAGGGCGCTGATCCAGGCGTGCGAGGACTGGTCGCGCGGCCGCGGGCATCGGCTTATGACCATTGGCGTCCTGGCGGCAAACCTCCGCGCCATCCGCGCCTATGAAGGCTCGGGTTATGCGCCCTATACGCTGATCCTGCGCCGCTATCTCTGAGCGGGGCGGGAACCCAAGGCGCCGGCGCGCATTTGTTTCCCATGTCCCAGGCGATCTTCGAACGGCCCTTCTGGCGCGCCTTCCTCGCCAATCCCCTGAAAGTTGCATCCCCCGTGCCGTCCAGCCCGGCGCTCGGCCGCGCCATCGCCGCCGAGGTCGATCCCCAAAAGCCCGGTACCGTACTGGAATTGGGGCCCGGCTCCGGCGCGGTCACCGCGGCGCTCCTGGCCCGCGGCATCGCGCCCGCCGACCTGGTCGCCATCGAATCGGAGCCGGAATTCTGTGCCCATCTGCGCCGCCGGTTTCCCGGCGTCACCATTATCCAGGGCGATGCCTTCGCCTTTGCCGAAGAGGTGACAGGCCGTCCGCTCAAGGCCATCGTCTCGGGCCTGCCGGTGCTGGGCCTGAGCCGCGCACGGCGGCGCTGGTTCCTGGGCCAGGCACTGGAGGCGCTGGACGAGGATGGCGTCTTCGTGCAGTTCAGCTACAGTCCGCTGCCGCCACTGCCCGGCGGCCACGGCGTCAAGGTCGCGCACAAGACGGTGTGGGCGAACCTGCCGCCGATGCAGGTATGGCGCTACAGCCGCGGCTGATCGCTATTCACCGGGATATCCCCACTGCCTGTATCGCCGCTTTCGCGCGATGATTTCCGATGACGCGAACGGCCCTGTCCAGCGCTTGTCCACCGCCCGGGGGGAGGGGGGTGGGCGAAATTGGCGCAAACGAAGATTCACCGGATGCCCATGGCTCCGGCACGGGATGGTTTGGGTGGTTATTTCAGGCCGCCCATTTTGCAGACCTCTTTCCACTCGCTGTCCAGCACCGGCTGCACCGACAGCCGGAAGCTGGTGACCAGCGACATGGCCTTCAGCTTCGGGTTGGCCTTGCAGGCCGCGAGGGTCACGGGCTGCGGCATGTCCTTCACGGCCTTCACGTCCACCAGCCCGAAGATGCCCTTGGCGTCGGTGGGGTCGGGACGGTATTCGCCGATCACCTCGACGATGCCCACCACCGCCTTCTCGTCGCCGGAATGATAGAAGAAGCCCAGATCGCCCTTCTTCATCTTCATCATGTTGAGCTTGGCGGTGTGGTTGCGCACCCCGCTCCAGGGCTCGCCCCTGGCGCCCTTCTTTTTCTGCTGTTCCCAGGACCAGGTCTCGGGTTCGCTCTTGAACAGCCAGTACGCCATTGCCTACTCCTCTTTCAGGGGCCGTCCCATGAGCCTGAGGAGCGCATCGCCCGCCGGCAGGCCCGCCAGAAGGTCGGCCACGGCCTCGGCGATGGGAAGCTCCACACCTTCCTTGCGGGCGCGCGACACCAGGGCCGGGGCGGTGGCCACGCCTTCGGCCAGCGGGCGGCCGGGCGCCAACAGGTCGGATTGCGCGACACCGCGACCCAATTCCATGCCGAAGGAGAAATTGCGCGACGACGGGCTGGTGGCGGTCAGCACCAGATCGCCCAGCCCCGACAGGCCCATCAGCGTTTCACGCCGTGCGCCCAGCGCCTGGCCCAGCCGCGCCAGCTCGGCGAAGCTGCGGGCCAGCAGCGCGGCGCGCGCATTCTCGCCCAGGCCCATGCCCTCCACCACGCCGCAGGCAATGGCGTAGACATTCTTGGCCGCCCCACCCAGCGCCACGCCGGTCGGATCGTTGCTGGCGTAAGGGCGGAAACTGGCCGATCCCAGGCTGGCCTGCAGCCGCGCCGCCAGATCGTGCGGTTTCACGCTCCTGGGGGCCGCGATGGTGACGGCGGTGGGAAGCCCGCGCGCCACGTCGCGCGCGAAGCTGGGGCCCGACAGAAGCGCCACGGGGTAACCCGGCAAGGCATCCTGCACGACCTCGGTCACAAGACGCCCGCTGTCCTTCTCGATGCCCTTGGCGCAGATCACCAGCGGCGTTCCGGGCCTCAGATGCGGCTTCAGCGCGGCCGCGAAGCTGCCCAACACCTGCGCCGGCACCACCAGCAGCAGCGCATCGGCTTTGGCCGCCTCGGCCAGGTCGCCGGTCACCTCCAGATCCGCCGGCAGCGTGATGCCCGGCAGAAAGCGGTTCTCGCGCCCGGCCTTCAGGGCTTCCAGCACATCGGGCTCGCGCACCCAAAGGGTGATCCTGCGGCCGGCGGCGTGGGTGGCCAGGGCCAGGGCGGTGCCCCAGGCGCCCGCGCCCAGAACCGCAATGTGGGGGAAAATCGGGGTGGACATGATTTCTTGCTAATTGACGCGTTGAATCTATCTTGCCGGAAGCAATGTATCCTGCTGGTTTTTGAGGGTAAATCGCCCGAATTCCTCCATTTTCCCATGCGAGTTGTCGCCATGCGCCGCGTTCTTCCCGTCATTTGCGCCGTTCTGACCGTCGTTATGCTCGGCGGCGCCGGCCAGCCCGCGCCGCGCCGCCTGCATCCTGCCTACAGCGACGAAGAAAAGAGCGAGCTGGACCGCGTCAGCGCCGCGCTCAATGCCATCCACACCCTGAAAAGCGGGTTTCTCCAGATCGGTCCCGACGGACAGGTGGTCCAGGGCGATCTCTATCTGGAAAAGCCCGGCAAGATCCGCTTCGCCTACCGGCCGCCCAGCCCCGTGCTGATCGTCGCCACCGGCGGCACCGTCTATGTGAAGAATGCGCGGCTTAACACCGTGGATCACTACGACCTGTCGGATACGCCGCTGGGGCTGCTGCTGAATGAAAAAGTCGATCTCAAGACCAATCAGGCGGTGGTCGGGGTGGACAATCGCGACGGCACCATCGTGGTCAACGCCCGCACCAGCACCAACCGCAACAATTCCAACATCTCGCTGGTGTTCGATGCGCCCAGCCTCGAACTGCGGCAATGGACGGTGAAGGACAATCAGGGTGGCAGCACCACCGTGGCGTTGCAGCAGCCGGAAAAGGATGTGGCGCTCGACGATTCCCTGTTCGACGTGCCGGTGAAGGCGCCCGCCACCAGGATGAAGCAAAGCCGCAACTGAACAGGGAACCGGCCGAAACCGTGCCCTGCCAAATGTGGCAAAAATAGCGCTGTCACTCTTAAAATGAAATAATCTCGACCTTAATCGTATTTTCTTGAAACATGTTGCATTTAGGCATAGCTTAATGGCTGAAGATCAGTAGGGACCGTGGCACTGCCCCCCCGCTCGCTTATGGTCCGCTGGTCTTCTTCAGAGGAACCTCGGTCATCCCCTCCCGGGGTTCCTCGCGCATTAGAGCGCATTTAGCCCCCGGCCCCCCGCCGGGGGCCCTTTTTTTATGGCTCACGCCTGACGTGCCGAAGCGTCAGGCTCAGGCGCCCGCCGCCCGGAACAAGGGCGGAAGTCCCCGCCTGCACCCGGTCGATGCCGTGGAAGGCCAGCCGCGCCGTGCCGCCGAACGCGACCACATCCCCGGACACCAGCCTGACGCTGCGCGTGGCGTCCTTGCGGCTGGTACCGCCAATGCGGAACAATGCCTCGTCACCCAGCGATACCCCGACCACCGGAGCGCTGGTGTCGCCCTCGTCGCGGTCCTGGTGCAGGCCCAGACGCGCCCCACCGCGGTAGAGATTGACCAGGCAGCAGGACGGCGGCGGCGGATCCGGCAGGAACTGGGACGCTATGCTGCCCCATAATGCCGGCAGGCTGGAAGGCAGGTCGGGCCAGGGCTGTCCGGTAGCCGGATGGGTGGCCTGATAGCGATAGCCGGTCCTGTCGGACACCCAGCCCAGGGGGCCGAAATTGCTTTCTTCTACAGAGAAGGCCTTCCCCGACCCTGGCATGACCGGCCGATAAAGGGGTGCCTGGTCCAGCCGTGCCATAACTTCCGCCAGCAGCGCGGCCTGCTCCGCCGGCGTAAGCCATCCCCGCCAAAGCACCACCCCCGGCGCGATGACGAGCTTCACCATTGGAAGGGGCTGCGGGTCGGCGCCGTGAAGATGGCCTTGTAACTGTCGCCCAGGCCGCGCGCTTCCAGCCAGGCCGCGGCCCGCTCCGGGGTATAGGCATTGCGGATCCAGTCGGCCAGCGGCGCTCCCCGGGCGTCCTCGGCGGCAAAATCAAGAAACGGCTTCAGCCAGCGTTGATGCCGCTTGGGAAAGTGCAGATAGGGAAATCGCGCGAATTGCCGGCGCGCCACATCCAAGGCCTGCCAGCCGTTGCGGTGCACCAGATAAAGCGCGGCGGCGAAGCTGGTGCGGTCCTGTCCGCCCGAGCATTTCAGCATGAAGGGACGCG
>JBEHXB010000149.1:0-6126 GCA_048498895.1 Pseudomonadota bacterium | reverse complement strand
TCGGCGACCGCGAGCAGTACCGCCTGGTGGTCTATACCGGGGACGGCAGGTTCGTGAAAACCATCCAGATGAAGAACCTGATGTGCGCCGCGGCCTTCGATAGCCACGGCGATCTTTGGGTCTCAACGGGCCGCGACGGACAGCTTCTCAAGCTGGACCGCGACGGCCATGTGCTGAGCGCGGTAGGACGCGGCTCCGGGATCGGCACCGGCCAGTTCATCGAGGCGACCTACATGGCCTGGGACAAGGCAGGCCATATCTATTCCGGCGATACCAGCGTAGGGCGCGTGACCGAGATCATAATTCCAGGGAAGTAGGTTCCGGCCCGCGTCGCCATACCCCTGGAAGATCAAGCAGAAGGCGTCCACAAGACCGCGTCGATATTCGGCGCGCCCGTCACCAGCATCACCAGCCGATCGAAGCCAAGTGCCACGCCGCCGGCAGGAGGCATGGCCGCCAGCGCCGCCAGCAGTTCCTCATCCAGCGGATAGCGCAGGCCGTAGATTTTTTCCTTCTTGGCCATCTCGGTCTCGAAGCGGGCGCGCTGCTGTAGCGGATCGGTCAGCTCGCCAAAGCCGTTGGCCAGCTCCACACCGCACGCATAAAGCTCGAAGCGTTCGGCCACGCGCGCATCGCGCGGGGAGACGCGCGCCAGCGCCGCCTCGCACACAGGGTATTCGTAAAGGATCACCGGCCGGTCCAATCCCAGCCTGGGCTCGATCCGCGCCGTCAGAACCTTGCTGAAAATGTCGGACCAGTCGTCATCCTCGCTGACGGAAATTCCGCCGCGCCGGGCGCGCACCGCCAGATCGTCGCGCCGGCCAAAGCCGCGTTCGTCCAGGGTGGCCAGAAGATCAATCCCTGCAAAGTGCGTGAAAGCCTCGGCCACGGTCAGCCGGTCCGCCGGCGCGAAGGGATCGCAGGTCCGCTCGCGGTACACCAGCCGGCTTGTTTTCGCGATCTGCGCCGCCAGGCGCACAAGGTCCAGCGTGTCGGCGATCACGACCTCATAATCTTCCCGGGCCCGGTACCATTCCAGCATGGTAAATTCGCGGGCATGCAGCCGGCCCTGCTCGCGATTGCGAAACACCCGGGCAAACTCGAAAATCCTGTCTTCCCCCGCCGCCAGCAGTTTCTTGGCGGCGAACTCCGGCGAGGTGTGCAGGTAAAGCCGCCGCTCGGAACCGTCCATATCCACGGCGCTGGTTTCAAATGCATGCAGATGGGCTTCGTTGCCGGGGGACGGCACCAGGACGGCGCATTCCACCTCGGTAAAGCCCAAAGCCTCGAAATGCGCCCGAATTCCGGCCTTTATCCGGCCCCGCGTGACCAGCAGGGGGCGACGGTCGGCATGGGTCTGGCGTTCCCACCAGGGCATTTTTGACCTCTCAAATCACCCCTGCTATAGCCCCCGCCAACTTCCATATTCGCAAGAGGTTCGACGTGGTTTCGGTTATCGCCAGCTCCGTGCGCAAAGGCAATGTCCTGGAAAAGGACGGCAAGCTCTATCTCGTGCTGACAGCCGAGAATATCCACCCCGGCAAGGGCACCCCGGTGACCCATCTGGAAATGCGCCGCATCTCCGACGGCGTGAAGACGGTGGAGCGCCTGCGCACCACCGACAGCGTCGAGAAGGCGTTCGTCGAGCACAAGACCTTCAACTACCTTTACCAGGACGGCGAGCAATATGTGTTCATGCAGCCGGAGACATTCGACCAGGTGCACGTGCCGGGCGATGTGGTGGGCGATGCCGCCCCCTATCTGACGGAGAACATGGAAGTGCAGTTGCAGCTGTTCGAGGGCAATCCCATCTCCATCGAGATCCCGCAACGCGCCATCTTCGAAGTGATGGAGACCGAACCGGTCATGAAGGGCCAGACCGCATCCGGTTCGTTCAAGCCGGCGCTGCTGTCCAACGGCGTGCGTACAATGGTGCCGACCCACATCACCGTGGGCACCCGCGTCGTTGTGATGACACAGGACGGCTCATACGTGGAACGGGCAAAGGAGTGAGGCGCGGCGCGCAGTTTTCGTTCGCGCCTATGTCCGGAAATTGATCTCGACCAGCACGCCTTCCGGATCGGGCACGAAAAGCTGCTTCAGCCTGCCGCCCGGCACGACGCGCTCGCGAAATTCCACATTCGCCGCGGCCAGCTTCGTCCGCATCGCGTCAAAATCCTCGCCATGGAAGGCGACATGGTCGAAAGCGCCCGTTCCTGCTGATTGAGCGTCCGGGTCCGGCAGTTCGTCGCCCCGGCCCCAGGCGGCGCCACCATCGGCGGCTTCCACCAGGTGGACTACCGGCACGCCGCCCAGGTAAAGCCAGTGGCCGCGAAAGGGGAAGGCCGGCCGTTCGCCATCGCTCAACCCGATCAGATGACAATAGAAGTCGCGGGTGCGCGCGAGCTGGGTACAGCGGATGGTAACGTGCTCCAGGGCCTTTACAGCCAATTCATCTCTCCCTGCCGTAACCCTGTGTCAGGCTGCCGCGAACTGGCAATCGGAACAGCCCCCGCTTCGGGCATCGGATAGTTCATGCTAGGGTTTGGGGGCCCCAGAAGCGAGGACCTTTTCCATGAAAAGACAGATTGCCATCGGCCTTTTGGCCGCCCTTTGTGCATCCCCGGCTTATGCCGCCCTCAAGCCTGGCGACACCGCCCCTGACTTCACCCTACCCGGCAGCCTGGGCGGCAAGGACTTCACCTTCAACCTGAAGGACGCGCTGAAGAAGGGCCCGGTAGTGGTTTACTTTTACCCCAGCGCCTATACCGGCGGCTGCGACCTGGAGGCCCACACTTTCGCGGAGAATATCGGCAAGTTCCAGGCGGCCGGCGCCAGCGTGCTGGGCGTGTCAGCCGACAGCCTGGACAGGCTGCACCAGTTCTCCGCAGATCCGAATTTTTGCGCGGGCAAATTTCCCATCGCCTCGGACGCCGATACCAAGGTCGCCAAGAGCTATGACCTTTCGGTAGGCGCGGCGCGCGAAGGTGCCAAGGATGTGCGCGGCCAGGAAATCGGTCACGCCTTCATCGAGCGGGTGACTTATGTGATCGGCAGGAATGGCAAGGTGCTGGCGACGCTCTCCTCCAAGTCCGATGGCCTGTCGCCTGACCAACACGTCGACAAGTCGCTTGAGATCATTACTGCGGCGAAGTGAGGCCGCAGAAATCCCGGCAGGCCCGGCGCAAGCGCCGGGCCTTGCGGTCTAGTGCCCGGCAGGACCAGCCTTCCGTGGCCATTCCACAGCCCGTGGCGGGCTGACGCAGCGTGGTGTTGCGCTGCAATTGGACTGACAAAAGCCAGCGTTTTCCCAACATTTTCAATATCTTGATGTGACAGAAATGCCACGGCGGGCGTGGCAAGGAAACGTCTTTGCGCGGCGGCAGAGTCTTGGTCTAGTTCGGCCGTCCCGCGGACGGGGGCTCCCCCACGTCGGGCGGGGCACCGGCTGGGGGGCCGGAATTGGGGACTTCAGGGTTGTCGAAGCGTTATCGTCTTGTTGGCGTTGCCATGGCCGTGCTGCTGGGATTCCCGATCGCAGCGCGGGCGGATGTCCAGGATTCTCGGCTGTCTTCTCGGGTTGGGAGCTGGTTCAGCACGGTATTTGGGCCCGCTGAGGCCGAGCCCGTCACGCCTGTGATCCGGCCCCGACCGGCACTGACGGCCCGTACGCCGACGCCGGCGCGGATCACCCCCGCCGCCCTGGGCAAGATGGAACTCGCCAAGGTGGCACCACCCCCGCCATCGGTGGAGAAGCCCCTGCGCCGGCTGTTCTGCGTGGAATATGCCCGCATGCGCTCTGGCCTGGCGATCATGGGTGACGCCAAATACTGGTGGGCGCGCGCCCACAACCTGTACGCCCGGCTGTCACATCCCGTCGAAGAGGCAGTGATGGTCTTCTCGGGCTCCAAGCGGCTGCGGCGTGGCCATGTCGCGGTGGTGACCGATATCGTGTCGCCGCGCGAGATCATCGTCGACCAGGCCAACTGGCAGAATCACGGCGAGATCGACCATGCCATGCCGGTGCGGGACGTCAGCGAGAAGAACGACTGGTCCAGGGTGAGGGTCTGGAATATTCACTCCGGCCAGTTCGGCGCTCACGTCTATGCCGTCAGCGGTTTTATCGCCAAGGATCTGCTACGCCAGGCCAGCGCCGACTGACTGCCGGCTAGGTGAATTCCCCCCGCCATGTCAGGCTGGCGCCAATGCCCGCCGTTTCCATCATCACTCCCACCTATGGCCGCCCTGGCCTGATTGCCCGCCAGCACGCCATCGTGGCTGCGCAGACCCTGACCGATTTCGAATGGCTAATACTGGATGACAGCCCGGTGCCTTCGCCCTATTTCGCCACGCTGGACGATTCGCGCGTGCACTATCACCACCATCCCGGTGAAAGAATGCTGGTCAGCGCGAAGCGCAACTGGCTGTGCGAGCGGGCGACCGCCTCGGTAATTGCACAGTTCGATGATGACGACTATTACGCGCCCCCTTATCTGGCCACCATGCTGGGCCGGCTGGAAGCGGAAGGCACCGATCTGGTCAAGCTGTCAGGCTGGTTCGTCTATTCCGCGCTGCTGAAGCGGCTGGGATGGTGGGATACTACCGACCTTCTGGGCCTGCATTTCACCTTCGGATCCGATCCGGTGCTGCGCGGCTTCATCAACCAGGCGCCGCCGGAAAATATGCGGAGCAATTGGTTCGGTTTCGGCTTCAGTTATGTCTTCCGCAAAACCATGTGGGAACGCCAGCCATTCCCCCCTGTCGCCTATGCCTCCGATTCGGGTTTCGTCGGGGCGGCGATGGCCAGGGGCAGCCGTATCGCCCATTTCGCCGATACCGAGGGTTTGTGCCTGCACATCCTGCGTACCGACAACATGTCCCGCAGTTTCCCGCAATATCTGCTGCCGGATTTCATGCTGGAGAAGCTGTTCTCGCCGGCCGTGCGACCGTTGCTGGAATGACGACGGCCGTGGCAATCTACTAGCCACGGTCCGCGCGACGTGCTGTGACTTTTTCGTGCTTGCCGGAACGGTATCATGCCAGGCGCCTTCCTCGGGTGGGAGGTGTGCATGTGCGTTGGGCGATCATCGGAATTCCGTGCACTAAGTGGTGATAGCAAGTTTCGCGATCTTTCACCCACCAATGTCACAGAACCGCTGGACCATGAGATCGCGGAGTTCCTGCGTCATTGTGGTTCAACCCGCGGTCGGCGACTGCGGGTAATGGATTTTGGCTGCGGTCGCGGCGGACTGGTGGGTCAGCTGCGCGTGGCGGGCGCTGACGCCTATGGTGTGGATATCGACGAGCGCTTCATCCATTCGGGCCGCATACTGTCGCGGATGTGGGAAGGCGACTGCCCGATCCTGTCGCTGATGGAGGTTGGCGGGCGCACGCTCTTCAAGGACGGCTTCTTCGACGCGGTGATCACCGACCAAGTGCTGGAACACGTCGCCGACCTGGATGCGCTGGCGGGCGAAATCAGTCGCATCCTGCGGCCCGGCGGCATGGTGTTTCATCGCTTTCCGGGACGGCGGCTGCTGATGGAGCCGCATTATCACCTGCCGGCGGTGCACTGGTTGGCACCCCGCTCGCGCCCACGCCGACTGGCGATTCGCGCGCTGGTGGGCCTGGGCGCGCAGGGGTCCCTGCCGCGCGAGATGGCGCCCAGGGACAAGGCGGAGATCATCGGGACGTATGCCGATACCCAGACTTTCTACCGCGCCGGGACGGCGATTGCCGAAACCTTCGATCGGCATGGCATCTCGCTGTCGTTCGGGCCGTTCTTTCGCTGGTGGCTGGTGGGCAAGCTGCGCGCCAAGCTGGGGGTGCGCGGGCCATTGCTGCGCGCCGCCGCGTTCGCACTGCGCTCGCGCCGGCTGACGGGGCTTCTGGGCGAGGCATACCACTGGCGCGTGACCGGCACGAAACGATCTGAAAAACTGATGCGGGCCGTGGAAAAACAAAAGCCCCGCCGCGATTTCTCGCGAGCGGGGCTTTCGCCTGATTTGTGAAGGCTTGTCTCTCTTGGTCCTTGGCAGACCTGGCAGCGTTCTACTCTCCCGCGGCTTGAGCCGCAGTACCATGGACGCAGAAGGCTTTGACGGCCGAGTTCGGAATGGGATCGGG
>JBEHXB010000148.1:0-6138 GCA_048498895.1 Pseudomonadota bacterium | reverse complement strand
CCGCTGCCGGAAAATGGCGGCAATGTCCTTTTGCCCTGGTCCACCTTGAAGCTGTCGCTGCGCCTGCCGCCCACCGCCAAGGCCGAGGCCGCGCGCATCGCGGTCAAGACGGCGCTGGAGCGCGACCCGCCTTATGCCGCCGCAGTGAGCTTTGACGCGCCGCGCGGCGAGAATGGCTGGAACGCGCCCAGCCTGGCGCCGTGGCTGGAAACCTCGCTGGACAAGGCCAGCCATGCGGCGTTCGGCAAGCCGGTGGCATTCCACGGCGAAGGCGGCTCCATCCCCTTCATGGCGATGCTGGGCGAGAAATTTCCCGGCACCCAGTTCGTGGTCACGGGGGTCCTGGGGCCGCACTCCAACGCCCACGGTCCCAACGAATTCCTGCACATCGGCATGGCCAAGAAAATCGCCGCCTGCATCGCGCAGGTGGTGGCCGATCACGCGGCGCGGTAACGCCCCCACCGCTGCGCGCTCCCGTCGGTACGCTGTCGCTGCCGACCTGCACGCGGGGGAGGATAACTCAAGGAATCGGATCGCCGAACAGCAGCGCCTCGGCGAAGCGCGCGGGCGGCGAGCCGAACGACAGCACCTTGTCGTGGTATGCCTTGAGGTTGAAACCGCCCTTCTTCTCCGTCCGCGCACGCATCGCGTCATGCTCGGCGCGGCCGACGAAATAGGTGGAAAGCTGGGTCGATGACAGGCGCGCGCGAGTCCATTTGCCTGCCGCCTCGCTGTGCTCCTGAAACGCCATCTGCGTCATCAGGTTCATCGCGTCGGCTTCGGTCATCCCGTCACAATGGATCGCCTGGTCCAGGATCGCGTTGGTGATGGTGCGCAGATAGACCTTCAACTGCGTCAGGCGGTAGAGCGGGTCGCCGTGATAGAAGCCCTGCTCGGCCATCATGTTCTCGGCATAGGCGGCCCAGCCCTCCACGAAGCTGCCCGACCACAGGACGCTGCGGACCATCGACGGACACTTGTTGGCATGCCAGAGCTGGACGTAATGGCCCGGCATCGCCTCATGCACGGCGATGTCGGCGATGGCGCGATTGTTGTATTCGCGCAGGAAACTGTCGGTCTGCGCCCTGGTCCAGCCCTTTGGAATGGGCGAGACGGCGTAGAAAGTCGGCAGCTTCTTGTCCAGCGGCCCGGGTGGATCGCAATAGGCCACTGAAAAGCCCTGCTGGAATTTCGGCATCGTGATGATCTGGACCGGCGCGTCGGGCAGGGTGATCAGGTTCTTCTGGCGCACGAATTTGGCCGCCATCGCCACCGCGTTGCGGGACGTATCGGCCAGCCGGTCGGGCGACGGCCTGTCGGCGGAACAAAGGTTCAGCGCGGCCCTTATCGCCGCCTGCTCGTCCATCGTGCCCGCGACCTTGCGTTCCGCCAGCACCTGTTTGGCCAGGTCATGCATCTGGGCGCGCGTCTGTTTGAGTTGCATCCAAGCCGCCGCGCGAATGTCCTTGCGCGACAGGACGGAATTCAGCGTGAAGGCCAGCTTTTCGTCGAACAGTTTGCTGCCCAGGCGGAAATCGCCCCTGGCGCGCGGCACCAGCACCTCGTCCAGCCACTTGCGATGCACCTTGACCGCCCCGCGCAGAATATCGGCCGCGGTCTTCAACGCCGCCTGTTCCTCCGGCATCAACGCCTTGGCCTCCGGCAGGATCATGGAGTCGACAATGTCCATGATGCCGCCGGCCTGCGCCGCCGCGGTGGCCGCGTGAATCGGCGGCACCCGCGCCGGCATTATGCTGGCGTGCATCTGGTCCAGAAGCAGGGGCAGGCGTTTCATCCGCGCGGTGGCCGATTTCAGGCGCGCGGCGACGGGTGCGAAATCGCGCGCCATCAGCAGATAGAGCGCGTTGCCGCACAGCTGCGACCAGCCATATGCGTCCCAGGCCCAGCTTTGCAGGCGTTCGTCGTCCCAGATCATGTATTCGAGCTGGCTTTTCAGGATCGCCGCATCGACCTGATTGTCGCGGGACAATTGCGCGCGGTCGATGCCTGCCAGTTCCCGCAGCAGCCCACGCCAGCGGCCGGTGCGCGCCCGCCGGCCCAAAGGGCTCATATCGTCGATCTGGTCGTCGAAGCGATGATCGCCGATATAGGTCGCGGTCACCGGCTGCAACGCCAGCCAGCTTTCCAGCCAGCGCCTTGTCAGGGCGCCAAAGGCCGCATCGGCCGGCGGGGCCGCCAGCGCGGGCAGCACACATGCGGTCGCCCCAAGGGCCGCCGACCCCATCAAGACCAGGCCGGTGCGACGGGTTACATTCTTCATGACGGGTCCGGCGTGCTCGTGACAGGTTGAGGAGCCAAAGCCTATCCTTGGCGGGACAACAGGGGAAACTGCCGTGGAATGGACGGACCAAAAACGCGCCCGCTTTCGCCCCCTGGGGCTGTTCCTGCTCGTCACGCTGGGGGTGGGCGCCATCGCCAGCCTGTTTACCGAACCTTCGATTCCGGGCTGGTACGCGGCCCTTATCCACCCTGCCATTACCCCGCCCGACTGGGTCTTCGCCCCCGTCTGGACCACGCTTTACGTTCTGATGGCGGTGGCGGCCTGGCGGGTGTGGCAGAAGACGGGCCTGAAGGATCCGGCTCTTTATGCCTTTGCGGGGCAGTTGTTCCTGAACCTCTGCTGGAGCGCCGTCTTTTTCGGCCTGCACCAGATCGGCTTCGCACTTGCGGTATTGCTGGTGCTGGACCTGGCCCTTCTGGCCACCCTGATCCTGTTCTGGCGCCGCGATCCCGTCGCGGGCATGATCCTGGTGCCCTATCTGGGCTGGGCCAGCTTTGCCGGCCTGCTCAATTACGAATTCTGGCTTCTGAATGGATGAAACGGGCCTGATTCGGCCCAAAGGCTTGGCAATTCCCGAGCCCCTGCCTATATACCCCCTGTGGTACGCAAGGGCTTTGGGGTCTTGCGTATTCTGTCAATGAATTCAATGGGATGGACCAGAGGGCGCCTTTCAGGGGCCAGGATTCCATGCTCGTTTGAGAGGAACACGTCATGGCTAAAGTAATTGGCATCGATCTGGGCACGACCAACTCCTGCGTCGCGGTGATGGAAGGCGCGGCTCCAAAGGTCATCGAAAATGCGGAAGGCGCCCGCACCACGCCCTCCATCGTCGCCTTCGCCCCCGATGGCGAGCGTCTCGTCGGACAGCCCGCCAAGCGCCAGGCCGTCACCAATCCCGAATACACCTTCTTCGCCATCAAGCGCCTGATCGGGCGCCGCTTCGACGATCCCATGACCCAGAAGGACATGGGCATGGTCCCTTACAAGATCGTCAAGGCCGACAATGGCGACGCCTGGGTGCAGGGCCGCGACGCCAGGAAATACAGCCCCAGCGAAATCTCCGCCTTCATCCTCACCAAGATGAAGGAAACGGCCGAGGCCCATCTGGGCGAGAAGGTCACCCAGGCGGTGATCACTGTTCCGGCCTACTTCAATGACGCCCAGCGCCAGGCCACCAAGGACGCCGGCAAGATCGCCGGCCTTGAGGTCCTTCGTATCATCAACGAGCCCACCGCGGCGGCGCTTGCCTATGGCCTGGACAAGAAGACCAGCGGCACCATCGTGGTCTATGACCTTGGCGGCGGCACCTTCGACGTCTCGATCCTTGAGATCGGCGACGGCGTGTTCGAGGTGAAGTCCACCAACGGCGACACATTCCTGGGCGGCGAGGACTTCGACACCCGCGTGGTCAACTATCTGGCCGACGAGTTCAAGAAGGAGAACGGCATCGACCTGCGCTCCGACCGCCTGGCCCTGCAGCGGCTCAAGGATGCCGCCGAAAAGGCCAAGATCGAGCTGTCGAGCGCGCAGCAGACCGAAGTCAACCTGCCCTTCATCACCGCCGATGCATCGGGCCCCAAGCACCTGACCATCAAGATCACCCGCGCCAAGCTGGAAAGCCTGGTCGACGAGCTGATCCAGAAGACGGTCGGCCCGGTGAAGCAGGCGCTGAAGGATGCCGGCGTCACCGCCCAGCAGATCGACGAAGTGATCCTGGTCGGCGGCATGACCCGCATGCCCAAGGTGCAGGAAGCGGTGAAGCAGATCTTCGGCGGCAAGGAACCCCACAAGGGCGTCAACCCCGACGAAGTGGTCGCCATCGGCGCCGCCATCCAGGGCGGCGTGCTGAAGGGCGAAGTCAAGGACGTGCTGCTGCTGGATGTGACCCCGCTGTCGCTGGGCATCGAGACCCTGGGCGGCGTCTTCACCCGGCTGATCGACCGCAACACCACCATCCCGACCAAGAAGAGCAACATCTTCTCGACCGCCGAGGACAACCAGACGGCCGTGACGATCAATGTCTTCCAGGGCGAACGTGAAATGGCGGCCGACAACAAGTCGCTGGGCCGTTTCGACCTGCAGGGCATTCCGCCGGCGCCGCGCGGCGTCCCCCAGATCGAAGTCACCTTCGACATCGACGCCAACGGCATCGTTTCGGTCACCGCCAAGGACAAGGCCACCGGCAAGGAGCAGCAGATTCGCATCCAGGCCAGCGGCGGCCTCTCGGATACCGACATCCAGAAGATGGTCAAGGATGCCGAAGAGCACGCGGCCGAGGACAAGAAGCGCAAGGAGCTGGTCGAGGCCCGCAACCAGGCCGACGCCCTGATCCATTCGACCGAAAAGGCTCTTTCCGAGCATGGCGACAAGGTCGGCGCCGAAGAAAAGACCAACATCGAGACCGCCATCGCCGCGCTGAAGGAGTCGGTCAAGGCCGATGACGTCGAGGATGTGAAGGCCAAGACCAATACCCTGGCCCAGGCGTCGATGAAGCTGGGTGAAGCCATGTACAAGGCCCAGCAGGCGGCCGAGGGCGGCGCAGAAGCCGCCGCCGCCGAAGGCACCGCCGGCGCGGGCAAGGATGACAATGTCGTGGATGCCGATTTCGAGGAGGTCGATGACTCCAAGAAAGGCGCCGCATAACACCCAGCACGGGTCATTCTCCCCCTCACGCGCAAAAGCGCGTAAGAGAGGAAGAATGGCCCTGGCGGCCTGGGAACGTACGGCGCGACGCACGTGACGAACGGTAGCGAAGGCCGCAGGGGGGCGGAGTTTGAGCAGTTTGGGGCAATGAGTACAAAGCGCTGCTATTACGAGACCCTGGAAGTCCCGCGGGGTGCCAGTGCGGACATGTTGAAATCCGCCTATCGCAAGCTGGCGATGAAATTCCACCCCGATCGCAATCCCGGCGACCACACCGCCGAGATCAAGTTCAAGGAAATCAGCGAGGCTTATGAAGTCCTGAAGGACGATCAGAAGCGCGCCGCCTATGACCGGTTCGGTCATGCCGCCTTTGAAGGCGGCAATGGCGGCATGTGGGGCGCGGCGGGCGCGCGCGCCGGCAATCCGTTCGGGGATTTTGCCGGCTCCTTCAGCGAGGTGTTCGAGGATTTCTTCGGCGACATCATGGGCGGACGGGCGCGCGCCGGCCGCCGCAACCGCGGCGCCGACCTGCGCTACAATCTGACGATCACGCTGGAGGAGGCTTTCACCGGCCGCACCGCCGAGATCAAGGTGCCGACCCAGATCGCCTGCGATGCCTGCAGCGGCTCGGGTGCCCAGGCCGGCCACGCCGCCGAGACCTGCCCCACCTGCGGCGGACACGGCAAGGTGCGCGCCACCCAGGGCTTCTTCACGATTGAGCGCACCTGTCATGGCTGCCGGGGTGCCGGCAAGATCGTGCGCCATCCCTGCAAGGCCTGTGGCGGCACCGGCCTGATGCAGAAAGAGCGCACGCTGAATGTCGACGTGCCGCCCGGCGTCGAGGAAGGCACCCGTATCCGCCTGTCGGGCGAAGGCCAGGCGGGACTGAATGGCGGACCGGCGGGCGACCTCTATATCTTCCTGTCCGTGGCCGAACATCCCATCTTCCAGCGCGATGGCCATGACCTGCACTGCCGCGTGCCGGTGAGCTTTGTCACCGCGGCCCTGGGCGGCAGCATGGAAGTGCCCACGCTGGACGGCGGCCGCGCCGGCGTGAAAATCCCCGAAGGCACCCAGCCGGGAAGGCAATTCCGGCTCAGGGGCAAGGGGATGCCGGTGCTGCGCAGCGCCCAGCGCGGCGACCTGTACGTCGAGCTGGCGGTCGAAACTCCCGTAAAGATGTCGAAGCGGCA
>JBEHXB010000147.1:0-6178 GCA_048498895.1 Pseudomonadota bacterium | reverse complement strand
CTATGAAAAGGTCGCGCCCATTGCGGGAGCCGAAGCGGCGATGCGCGCCATGCAGGCGATGGGACTGAAACTTGCCACCACCACCGGCTTCGACCGGCCGCTGTATGACGCCATCGTGCGCCGGCTGAACTGGGCGCACTATTTTGCCGCCAGCGTCACAAGCGATGAGGTGCGGGAAGGGCGGCCCGCGCCCTATCTGCTGTTCCGCGCCATGGAGCGCGCCGGCATCGGCGACGTGCGCCAGGTGTCGGCGGTAGGGGACACGCCGCTGGACTTGCAGGCCGCGCACAATGCCGCAATCCTGGCATGGGGTGTCTTTTCCGGCGCCGCGACGGAAGAACGCCTGAGGAAAGAACCAAGCGCAGGCGTCCTGCCGAGCGTGGCCGCGCTGCCTGCCGTATTAAGGAAGGGCGCCTACAGGTCCATTTGCCGCTGAACGGGAAACCAACCATGAAAAAGCTGATTTTCGCCCTGGCTGCCCTATTGCCCGCGAGCACTCTTGCCGCCGCGCCGGCGCCGACGGATTGGCCGGCCTATGGCAAGGATGCGGGAGGGGCGCGCTTTTCGCCGCTGACGCAGATCACGCCCGCCAATGTGGGCCGGCTCCAGGTCGCCTGGACCTATCACATGAATCCCAATCCGGCGGCCGCGACGGGACGCGTTCCCTTCTCCACCACAACGCCGGTCATGGCCGACGGGCTGATGTATCTGGGCACCCCCTATGGCCGGGTGGTGGCGCTGGATGCCACCAGCGGCAAACAGGTCTGGGTCTATGAGATGCCCCAGGGCGACCAGCCGCCCTATCGCGGCCTCGCCTACTGGCCGGGCGACGGCGCCCACGGGCCGCGCATCATCTTCGGGTCGGAGCGCGGCAAGCTGATCGCGCTGGATGCGAAGACCGGCAAGCCGGCTGAGGGCTTCGGCACCAACGGGATCGTCGAGACACGCACGCCCGACATCCTCAACGGCATTCCCACCGCCTATTACGGCTATTCCTCGCCGCCCAATATCTACAAGAACATCGCCATCATCGGCAGCCGGGTGCAGGAAGCCCCCTCGAAAGGCGCCTCGGGCGATGTGCGCGCCTGGGACGTGGTCACCGGCAAGATGGTGTGGCGCTTCCACACCATTCCGCAGCCGGGCGAGAAATTCCACGACACCTGGGAGGATGACGGCTGGAAGCAGCGCTCGGGCGTGAACATCTGGAACCAGCTCACCATCGATACCCAGCGCGGCATCGCCTATCTGCCGATCGGGGCGCCGACCTTCGACCGCTATGGCGGCGACCACAAGGGCGCCAATCTGTTCAGCGATTCCCTGGTGGCGGTGGACGCCAGCACAGGCAAGTATCTGTGGCACTACCAGATCGTGCACCACGACATCTGGGATTACGACGTCGATGCCCCGCCGATCCTGATCACCGTCCATCGCGACGGCAGGGACATTCCCGCCATCGCGGTGATGAACAAGGACGCGTTCCTCTACATCCTGAACCGCGTCACCGGCGAGCCGCTCTACCAGGTGAACGAGACGCCGGTGCCGCCCTCGCCCGTGCCCAGCGAGAAGGCATGGCCCACCCAACCCATTCCGTCAAAGCCGGCGCAGCTTGCCCGCGGCAGCTTCAGCATGGACGAGCTGGCCGACATCACGCCCGAGCACACCGCCGCCTGCAAGGCGCTGATCGCGCGCACCCACGCGGTCGGCTCCAAGCTGTTCGAGCCGATCCCGCAGGACCATCCCATCATCCGCTTCCCCGGCGGCGAGGGCGGGCCGGAATGGGCGGGCGGCGCCTTCGATCCCAGGCTGGGCTATTTCATCGTCAACACCAACAACCTCGGCTACATCGAACAGCTGACGGAGCGGAACGGCGAGTGGAACAAGACCACCGACGTCTTCGTCGACAGCCCCAAGACCAACAATCCCTGCCAGCGGCCGCCCTGGGGCCAGCTGACCGCCGTGAATGTCAACACCGGCGATATCGCCTGGCAGGTGCCGCTGGGCATCACCGACAGTTTTCCCGAGGGAAAGAAGAACACGGGCCGGCCCAGCAATGGCGGGCCGATCGTCACCGCCAGCGGACTGACCTTCATCGGGGGAACCACCGACCAGCGCTTCCGCGCCTTCGACAGCAGGACCGGCAAGGAATTGTGGACCTACAAGCTGGACTACAGCGCCCACGCCACGCCCATCACCTATCAGGGCAAGGACGGGCGGCAATATGTGGCGGTGGTGGCGACCGGCGGCTCCTATCTGAGAAGCCCGATGGGCGGCGACAGCCTGGTGGTGTTCGCGCTGCCGAAATAGACGACGCCGGATGGATTATCGGAAGATGGGGGCTAGGCGCCGAAGGCGGCGCCGGCCACCCAGATGATGCCCCAGACGATGGCGAACAGGATGGCGAAGAAGATCGCCACGTTCACGACCGACACCCAGAACGGAAATGCCCCGCCGCCATTGGCCAGCTTGGTTTCTTCCTTGCCCTGAACGTCCGCGCTCATATCACTCTCCCCAAGCGCGATCCGGAACACCGCGCAGCGGTTCTCCGTAAGACCGCGCGGCGATCCAACTGGCCGGTCTTTTAGACTGAGGCCCGATTTTGTCAATATTGCGGGGTTTACACCGCGATCGGCGCCTTGATCGAGGGATGGGCCTGGTAGTTCTCCAGGGTGAAATCCTCATACCGGAAGGCGAATATGTCGTCCACGGCCGGATTCAGCCGCATGGTGGGCAGCGGGAAAGGCGTGCGGGAAAGCTGCTCGTCCGCCTGCTCCAGGTGGTTCAGGTACAGGTGCGCGTCGCCGAAGGAATGAACGAAATCGCCGGGCCTGAGCCCCGTCACCTGCGCCACCATCATGGTCAGCAGCGCGTAGCTGGCGATGTTGAACGGCACCCCCAAAAAGACATCGGCGCTGCGCTGATAGAGCTGGCAGGAAAGCCGCCCCTGGGCGACATAGAACTGGAACAGGCAGTGGCAGGGCGGCAGCGCCATCTTGGGAATGTCGGCCGGATTCCACGCCGTCACGATCAGCCGGCGCGAATCCGGATTGGCCTTGATATCGCGGATCAGGCCCGCGATCTGGTCGATGGTGCCGTCGCGCTCGCGCGGCCAGGACCGCCACTGATAGCCATAGACGGGACCCAGCTCGCCGGCCTTGTCGGCCCATTCGTCCCAGATGGTGACGCCATGCTCCTGCAGCCACCGCACATTCGTCTCGCCGCGCAGGAACCAGAGCAGCTCGTAGATGATCGACTTCAGGTGCAGTTTCTTGGTGGTGACCAGGGGGAAGCCGGCCGACAGGTCGAAGCGCATCTGGTGGCCGAAGATGGAGCGGGTGCCGGTGCCGGTGCGGTCATGCTTTTCCACGCCCGTATCGCGGACCAGCCGCAGGAGATCGAGATATTGCTGCATGCCTGCGATCCTAACGGATTCGAATTCGCGCTTCGACTCTTTGAACATCCCTAGAATGGGAGGGGCTTCAGGTCCGGCTCCCGCCATTGCCGCCGGGCTTCGACGCTCATCAGCCGCTCGCGCGACCAGTATTCCAGCAGCCAGTTGGGGTTGCCCAGTTCGGTCCTCAGCAGGGCGGCAAGGATCTGAAACAGCGGAACACCCGGATTGCCGTCGAGAAAGGGCCGCGCCGCGCGCAGCGATGCCTGGGTGATGGTTTCGTGATAGCCGGCAACATCGCTGTTCACCCCGCCCTTGGCCTGGTTGAAGGCGCGGATCAGGCCCGGCATGTCACGCGACAGGTCGATCGCGGGCCGGTGGCGCATCAGCCACAGGGTAGCGGCAAAATGGGCGGCATGGGTCCAGTCTTCCCGGGGCAGGGTGCGGTCCAGGAAGCCCTCGCCGACGCGGGCGATATCGGCTTCGCAGCTGTAGGGACTGTTCATGCTTGCCGAAAGGCCCTTACCAAACCGAACAGGCTGATCGCCGCCCAGAAGACCTCGATCACCGCCGCCGGCAGGTTCCACGCGTCGGTCAGCGACAACAGGATCGCCAGCGCCCCCGCCAGGTTGACGGCCGGGAACCGCCAGTCCGACGAACCGAGCCGCCCAAGCTGGTTAAGCAGATAGGCGCCGACCACCAGAAGGCTGCCGGCCAGGCCAAGGGCAAGGAACAATTCGCTTTTCATGACACACTTCAAAACTTAACCGCCGGCGCCTATATTACAGAGGTCCGGCTCGACCGGACTATGGCGATAAACGGCTGTGTAATAAGCGGACCGGACCCGGGGGCGGTACCCGGCGCCTCCACCACAAGCCCATCCTGGCAAAACGGGGTGGGTTTCTGTGGGGGCGAAACAGGATCGACGGACGTGTAAAGGCAGACCTTTTGCCCGGTATTGTATCCGCCGTCATCGGGCTGATCGTACAAGTGCCAACGATAACGAAATGGTGCTCGCTGCCTAATTGATTAGGTAAGCGCGGTTTCGGTGGGTGTACCGGGCAACAGAGACACCCACCACTTTCTTTTCACGAATGCGGCCTCTATCCCATCGCCCATTTGCCCCTGCGGTCCCGCCAGGCGACCAGCGCCGCCAGGATGCACACCGCACCGCCGATGCTGACGGCCCAGTGGCTGCCCAGATGTTCGGCCACGCCGCCCAGGATCAGCGAGCCCCATGGCATCATCCCCATCATGCCCATGGCATACAGCGCCACCACACGTCCGCGCATATCTTCGCGCGACAAAAGCTGCACGATGCTGTTGGTCGATCCGCCCAGCAGCATGAGGCAGAAGGCGGCAGGAACCAGCAGCGCCAGCGAAGCCGCAAACCAGCGCGACCAGGAAAACAGCAGCAGCATCAGGCCGAAACCCAGCGCCGCCATCACCGGCGTCAGGAACAGGTGGCGGTCGGGCACGCGCGCCAGGGTATAGGCGCCCAGCAGCGCTCCGGCGCCGACCGCGCTGTAGAGAAAACCCAGCCCCTCGCTGCCCTGGTGCAGCACGTCGCGGGCGAAGGCTGGCAACAGGGACATATAAGCGGCGCCAAAACAGGAGCAAACGGCGATCAGCAGCAGCGAGGCGCGGATCTCGCGCATGGTCCAGGCATAGCCCAGTCCCTCGCGGATCGCGGCAAAGGGCTGGGCGTGGACGCGCACCGGCAGCGGAGGAAACTGCATCAGCGCCAGGCCGGTCAACACCGCCGCATAAGAAAGGGCGTCGATGCCAAAGCACCAGCCCACTCCGACCAGCGCGATCAAGAGACCGCCGACCGCCGGGCCCGTGACGCGGGCCAGGTTGAACATCATGGAATTGAGCGAGATGGCATGGCGCAAGTCCGCCTTGCCCACCATTTCCACCGTCATGGACTGGCGGATCGGCACGTCGAAGGCGTTGACCACCCCCTGGAACAGGGCCAGCGCCACGATGTGCCATACCTGGATCAGGCCGGTCAGGGTCAGGACCGCCAGCGCCGCGGACTGCAGCATCGCCAGCGCCTGGGTGATCAGCAGCATGCGCCGCCGCTCGAACCGGTCCGAGATCATGCCGCCGAACAGGGAGAAGAAGAACACCGGCACCTGGCCCGCGAAGGTGACCACGCCCAGCATCAGCGGCGATGAGGTGAGCTGATAGACCAGCCAGCCCTGGGCGACATTGGTAATCCAGGTCCCCATCAGCGACACCAGCTGGCCCGTGAAAAACAGCCGGTAATTGCGGTGGCGGAAAACGGTCAGGAAGGCGAACGCGCCGTGCGGGGCCTCGGCCTCGGGCACGAAGGGCGGCGGGGCGTCGGCGGGCGTTGGCTCAGGCGGCGGCGCGACCTGGCCCGGGCTGTCGATGGGTCCTGGGGGTATGGTCATCTGGGCGGCATGATCATCCAGAGTACCGCATACGCCCGGTTGCGCGCGCGCTCAACGGCCTATTGCGTAATGCGGATGGCCACATGGCCCTTGCGCCCCACTATGGCGACTTCCGTTTGCTCGCCCCGGCGCGTGAGGCGCAGGTCGACGCTGGCCTCGCCCAGCGCCAGGCCGTTGATCGTGACTTCCTCCATGAAGGCGGGCAACCGGGGATCATGAAAGAGGATCTCTTTGCGGCCATATTCCACCTTCAGGCCCAGCGCGGCCTTGAGCAGCGCGAAGGGCACCACGCTGGCCCATGCCTGGGGCGCGCAGGCCACGGGGTAAAGCGTGGGCGCGGGGCCGCGCCGGCCGGCAAAGTCACAGAACA
>JBEHXB010000146.1:0-6195 GCA_048498895.1 Pseudomonadota bacterium | reverse complement strand
CAGGTCGGCACCTGGAGCCTGCTGGTCGATTTCTCGCAGGAAGCCGCCAATGTGCCCGAACGCACCGGCGCCACGGTCTATCTCTTCGCCACCATGGTCGCCTTCTGCGTCGGCCGGTTTTCCGGCGCCTGGCTGCAGCGCTTCATGGTTCCGGCGCGTCAGCTTGCGCTTTATTGCGTGTGCAACATCGTGCTGTGCTCGCTGGCGGCCACCCTGGGCGGTTTTCCGTCCATCTATGCCCTGACCGCCACCAGCTTCTTCATGTCGATCATGTTTCCCACCATCTTCGCGCTGGGATTGGAGGGGCTGGGGCACCAGACCGAATTTGCTTCCAGCTTCATCGTGATGGCGATTTCGGGCGCCGCGGTCGTGCCGCCGCTGATGTCGGTCATCGCCGATCATACCGGCGCCCTGCATTGGAGCCTGTTCTTTCCCGCCATCTGCTATCTTGTGGTGCTGAGCTTCGCCATGATTGCGCCGCGGCTGGGCCGGCAACCGAACCGGGCCGGACCATGACGCTGAAGTCCCGGGCCTTGGGCCACACCGGGCTTTTCGTCACCGAACTGGGTTTCGGCTCGGCGCCGCTGGGCAACCTGTTCCGCCCCCTGGCGGATGACGCCGCGCGCGCCACCCTTGCGGCGGCCCTGGATGCAGGCTTCGGCTATTTCGACACCGCGCCCTTCTATGGCTTCGGCCTTTCGGAACGCAGGCTCGGCGATGCGCTGCGCGGGCGCGATTTCGTGGTTTCGACCAAGGTGGGCCGTCTGCTGGAGCCGGTGGCCCATCCGGTCAGCGACAAGGAGGTTCGCCACGGCTATGCCACGGCGATGCCGTTCGAGCCGGTGTTCGATTACTCCTATGACGCGGTGATGCGTTCGTATCGCGAAAGCCTGCAGCGGCTGGGTCTGGCGCGCATCGACATGCTTTATATCCATGACATCGGCCGGATGACCCATGGCGCCGAAAATCACCTCCACATGGCGCAGTTGACGCGCGGCGGGGGCCTCAGGGCGCTGGAAGAGTTGCGCGATCAGGGCGCCATCGCCGGCTTTGGCGTCGGCGTGAATGAGGTCGCCGCCTGCCGCGAAGTGATGGACCATGCCCGTCTGGACGCGATCCTGCTGGCGGGCCGCTACACGCTGCTGGAACAGGCGCCGCTGGACGAGCTGTTTCCCGCCTGCGAGGAAGCGGGAACCGCCGTCGTGGTGGGCGGGCCGTTCAATTCCGGCATCCTGGCCGCCGGCACGAAATCGTCCGCCCCTGTCACGTTCAATTACCAGGCCGCGCCGCCTGACGTGATCGTCCGCGTCGCCGCCATCGAAGCGGTGTGCGACACCCACGGCGTGCCGCTTGCCGCCGCGGCGCTGCAATTTCCGCTGGCCCATCCGCTGGTCGCCAGCGTGATTCCCGGCCTGGATTCGGCGGACCATGTGGAACAGGCGCTGGCGCTTTATCGCCATCCCATACCCGCCGCATTGTGGCACGACCTTAAGGGCAAGGGGCTGATGCACCCGGGGGCGCCTGTACCGCAGGCAGGGGCATGATCGTCGACGCCCATCAGCATTTCTGGGATCCGGCGCGCGGCGACTATCGCTGGCTGACGCCGGATCTGCCGATACATCGCATCTATGGGGCCGACGACCTGCGCCCCCTGCTGCAGGCGGCAGGCGTGAACGCCACAATCCTTGTCCAGGCCGCGCCTTCCACGGCCGAGACCGATTACATGCTTTCCATCGCCCGGCGCACACCCTGGGTGCTTGGCGTTGTGGGCTGGATCGATCTGGCCGCGGCGGACGCGGCCGACCAGGTGCGGGCCCGCGCGCAGGATCCGCTTGTTCTGGGGTTGCGCCCCATGCTGCAGGACATCGCCCGGCAGGACTGGATTCTCGCCCCCGGGCTGGAACCGGCCTTGCGCGCCGTCGCCGCCGAGGGCCTGGTGTTCGATGCCCTGATCAAGTCCCACCAGATCGGTGTGATCGAGGAACTGGCGGGGCGCCATCCCCAGCTTTCCATCGTGCTGGACCATGGCGCCAAGCCCAGGCTGGGCGACGCGGATGCGATCGCCGGCTGGCGCGCGGATATGGCCAAGCTGGCTGCCCATCCCAATGTGGTCTGCAAGCTTTCGGGACTGCTGACGGAATTGCAGCCCGGCGCGGGCCTGCGGGAATTGAAGGATGCGGCCGGCATGCTGTTCGATCTCTTCGGCGCCGACAGGCTGATCTGGGGAAGCGACTGGCCGGTACTCACCCTGTCGCCGTTGAAATTTGTTGCGGGTGACTATCAGGGCTGGCTCGAACTGGCGCGTGAGGCTGTCGCGGCGCGGCAGTCCGGCGCGGTGCGCGCCGTCATGGGCGCCAATGCGTTGCGGGTCTATCGGCCGGAGCGGGCGCGCCATATCCACGCCTGATTTGCCGGCAAAATCCGCCGCGGGCCCGCGAAGGCGCAAGATTTTCGTCGGGACCGCGGCAAAACAAAGAGCTGAGGCATTTCCGGATTCATGCAAATCCTGAAATGCTCTAGCGTAGCCGGCGAGATGGAGCGGATGGTTTGAGCGCAAGGCGCTGGCTGGGCCTGATACTGTGCGGCATCGCACTCTTGCTGCTGGCGGCATGGGTGGGGCGCGCCTGGCTGGCGGGCGAAATCGCGCGCGCCTATTTCCGTGCCCACGGCATCCCCTCGCAGGTGGAAATCGGATCGCTGGGCCTGACCGGCATCACCGGGCGATTTGCGCTGGGCCCGCCGGGAGCGCCGGATGTATCGGCGCGCCGCATCGAAGTCCATTTCGACCCCGTCCGCTGGATGCCGTACATCGTCGAAGTGCGGCTTGTCGATCCGGTGGTGCGCGCCCGCATCGGCGACGATGGGCGCATTGCGCTGGGAAGCCTTCAGCATTGGCTGGATTCGCTGCCCCAGGGCGGCAAATCCGATTATGTCAGCGAAAACCTGGCCATAGCGATGACGGGTCTGAGCGTCCATCTGGCCACGCCCGCCGGCGCGCTGGAAATCGATGGCGATGTGAAGCTGGTGAAGAACCTGCCCGTGTCGGCGGCACTGGTCGCGCGGCCCGCGAACATCCGCTACCGCGGCAACGCGATAAAGCTCAATGCCGCGCACCTGAATTACGATGCCGCCTCGGGCCGGGTGAGCTTGCACATCGCGGCGGACGTCAACAATCCCGCTGCCCGCGCGCGAGGGCTTGTCGCCGATGTCCAGGCCGATGGGCTGCATTGGCAGGCGCAAGACGGCGCCATCGCCGTGACGGCGCCGCGCGCGCATCTGAAGGCGAGCGCCGAGGCGCTGGACGCGGCCACGCGCCTTGATCATCCGGTGCTCGATCTGACGCTTTCCCGCATCCAGGTCCGCACCGGCGGCGGCCTGCGGGCGGCGGCGGATGTCGCCGCATCGCTTGGTGCCGGGCTCGCGCTGGCGGCGCCGAACACCGGTGACCCCCGGCTGACCGCTGCCATTACGCGCAACCTCAAGCATCTGGACGCAACCTTTCAGGCCCATGTCACGCATGATCGGGGGCGCACCGAAGCGGTTCTCACCGCACCGCTGAAAGTCTCAGGCGCGGCCGGCGCGCATCTCGATGTCGCAACCTTTGCGCTGAAGGGCTCGCCCGATGCCCTGACAGCCCGTTTCGATGCCGTACTCGCCGGCGGGGGATTGCCGCGCATCACAGCCACCAGCCCGAATCTGGCATGGACCGGCGGCGGCCTCGCCGTCCCGCTGAAGATGGCCGCCGCCTTCGACTATGCGATGCTGCGCGGCGCGGGGCTTGCCGGACAGGGCACGCTGTCGTGGCAGGGCGGCGCCTATGCCTTCCAGCTTCATTCGTGCGCGCCGCTTCACCTCGCGCAATTTCGTCCTGCAAAGGTTATGGCGGCCGCCATTTCCGCCAGCCTTTGCCCGACGGCAGGCAAGCCGCTGCTGGGGGGCAGTGGCGGTAACTGGCGTCTCATTGCCGCCGCGCGCAATATTGCGGCGGACCTGCCGCTGGCGGGTGTGCATCTGGACCAGGGCGCCGCGCGCCTGGATTTCCACGCCGGTTCGTCGCCCAATCCGCTGGAAGGTTCGGTGGCGATCTCGGCGGCGCGCATCCGCGATGGCACCAGCCCGATCCGCTTCAATCCGGTGAGCGGCAGTGGCACCTTGCGTCTGGCGGGTGGCATCTGGCGCGGCACGCTGGCCGTATCCGGCAAGGACGGTGCCGCATTAGGCGACGTTGCCGTCACCCATGTTATGGCCAGCGGGCGCGGCAGCGCCCACATCGCCGCGCCCCGCCTGACCTTCGATCCAGCCCACCTGCAGCCGGTGGACCTGTCGCCGCTGCTGGCGGCGTTCCGCCAGACCAAAGGCGTGGCGCACTTCGACGGCGATGTGGCCTGGAATACCGCGGGCCTCGACAGTCACGGCACCCTGGCCATCGATGGGCTCGATTTCCTGACGCCCCTGGGAACCGCCCACGCCGTCAAGACAAAGCTGGCCTTCACTTCGCTCCTGCCGCCGCGCACTGCGCCGGGCCAGGACCTCACCATATCGCGCATCGACTGGACCTTGCCGTTTACCGGCCTTGACCTGAAGTTCGGCTTCGACAGCAGCGCCATCACGGTCAATTCGCTGAAAGCCGGATTTGCCGACGGCCATGCATCGTTGGGAAGCTTCACCGTCAAGACCGCCGATCCCACCCGCATACAGGGCGCGGCCGATCTGGATGCCATCACGTTGTCGTCGGTGATCGCCGCCACCAATCTGGGCAGCAAGGTCAGGCTGGAGGGCAAGGTCAGCGGTCATATCCCCTTCACCACCGGCCCGGAGGGCGTGCGGATCGCGAACGGCCATATCGCTTCGGACGGACCCGGACGCCTGTCCATCGATCGCAATCTGTGGACACAGGGCGGCGGCGCCAGCGCCAACGCGGTCCAGGACTTCGCCTATCAGGCGCTGGAGAACCTGGCCTTCGACCAGATGAGCGCCCAGCTCAATTCCGTGCCGGGCGGGCGGCTGCAGGTGATTTTCCACATCAAGGGCCACAGTGACCCGCCCAAGCCCCAGATCGCCGAGGTACCGCTGGGCGACATCCTGAGCGGTTCGGCCCTCCAGCAATCCATCCCGCTGCCGTCCGGCACCCCCATCGACCTGACCCTGGATACGTCCCTTAATTTTGACGAACTCTTGAAATCCTATGCAGAGGCGTGGTCAAAAGCCCTTGGTCCGGCACGGAGAACGCCATGATGCGTCTGTTTCACAAGGGGATGGTGCGAAGACTGGTTCTGACCGCCGCCACCATGGCGGCGCTGGCTGCCTGCACGCCCACCATTCGCGTTGAGGTGGCGCCGATCAACATCTATGCCAAGCTGGACGCCGATGTGCGGGTGCGGCTGGACAAGGAAGTCCAGAGCGCCATCCAGCAGAATCCCGACCTGTTCTGATCTCGTGAAGGATCGACTGACATGAGCCTCGCCAAATACGCCAAAGCCATCCTCGCCGTGCTGATGCTGGCCACCGCCACGATGGTCCTGGTCCCGGTCACGCCCGCTTTCGCCGATCTCGCTGCCGACAAGGCCGCCGTCGATGCCGCCAAGGCCGCGGGCACGGTGGGCGAACAGGCCGACGGCTATCTGGGTTTTGTCCAGGGCTCGGGCGATGGTGCGCTCAGCGCCGCGGTCAATGCCATCAACGCCGGCCGCCGCCAGGTCTATGCCCAGACCGCCGGCAAGACGGGCGTGACGGCAGAGGCTGCGGGTCAGGCCACCGGCGCGCAGCTGATCGCCAAGACGCCGCCGGGCCAGTACTTCAAGCCGCTGGGTGGCAACTGGACTAAAAAGTAGACCCAACCCAGGTCTGCCTCCCCCTTCATGCGAAGTATGGCAAGGGGGAGGTGGTTTCAGCGTGCGTGGTGAGCGAAGCGAGCCAAGCGAAAGCTGAAACCGGAGGGGGTTAACTCAAATCCACCGCCACCACTTCGTGCAGACGAATGGACGGCACGTCGATGGTCAGGATCGGGCCCTTGCGCCGCCAGCGCGCCGTTTTTCCGCTTTCCAGCAGCGTGACTTTCCTTGTGTCGACTCCGTGCGGCACGGTCAGGTTCACGGTGAAGGGGCCGTCCAGCGGCATCACCTGGCGATAGGGCCCCTTCATCATCATCGGGTTGGTCATGTTGACCAGATGGGCGGCCAGCGAATCCTTCTGCCG
>JBEHXB010000145.1:0-6205 GCA_048498895.1 Pseudomonadota bacterium | reverse complement strand
GCCGTGGTCGATGGCAGAGCGGGTGGCGTCGGCCAGCCGCAGCGACTGGAAATAGGCTGTCTGTTCCAGCACCGGCGGGCTTGCCCGTGTCGGCGCGTCGCCATCGCTGCCCTGGAAAAGGCGTGGCGCCCCGGCGCCGATCTGGCGGGCGATTTCGAAGCGGGTCTGCATCTGCCCCGGACCTGCCCAGGCTGCTTCCGCCATGGAATAGCCGTCGGGAGTTTCATGACCGTAGAGCGGCTCGCCCAGCCGGTTCAGCATCTGGGAGACTGGTACCAGATCGGCGATGGGGCGATCGGCGAAGCTGGCGCGCAGGGCCGAAATGGTCCACTGCATTGGATCCTTGAATTTGCGGCCCAGCGAGGCGGCGAATTCCCGTGAGTCGAACAGCGTGCGCAGCACCGCGGCGATATCGCCGTCGCTTCCCAGGAACGTCGCGGCCATTGCATCGACCAGGGATTTGGGAGGATCGTCACAGCAGAAATACTGGGCCAGCTCGGTGGAGATGTGACGCGCCGTGGCCGGCTGGTGGGCGAGGATGTCGATGGCCTGTGCAACCTCCTTCAGGCCGGAACCCCTGATGGTGTAACCTAGGAACTGCTTGTCACCATAGTCGTGGCGGCGGGGAATGAATTCGAACAGGCCGCCATTTCCGACATTGGTGCGATAGTCGGCGTTCACCCGGCGGGCGAAGGGCCGCGGCCGCCCCGACAGGTTGACCCCGACACCGGTCAGGATGCGTGCGAGTTCCTGCACGTCCTTCTGGGTATAGCCGCTTCCCACTCCCATGGTATGCAGCTCCATGATCTCGCGGGCGTAGTTCTCGTTTAATTTGCCCGCCGCATTCTGCTGGTTGTCCAGATACTGGATCATGGCGGGATGGATGACCGTGGCAGCCAGCAGGTCGCGGAATTTTCCCAGCACATTGGGACGGATCGCCCGCTCTTCGAAATCACCGACCAGTCCGGCGATTTCGCCCTTGCGTGCATAGACGTTGAAATGGTTCAGCCAGAACCAGTCCAGCCGTTCCTTGAGCTGGTTTCGGGAATAGAGATCGCGCAGCAGTGAGCGGGTCTGGGCCTCCAGCGCCAGCTTTACCAGCATCTGGCGGTAGGGCTTGCGCGCCTCCTTGATATCCTCGCCGCTGTCTTTGGCCGCGCGCGCCTGCATCCTCAGGTCGCGCAGCTGGGCGGCAATGTCGGCAAGCGGTGTTCGGCTGATCTCCAGGGCGTTGATCCTGGCCTGAACCTCGGGCGGAAGCGCGCCGTCCTGGCCAGGGCGAAGCTGCTGATCGAGCCATTGACGAGCGGTCAGGCCGTCGGGGATCTGGCCAATGCCGCCCCAGCTGAGGCGATTGACCATCGCCAGCCCTTCCGGCGGCTTGAAGCCGGGCGCCGCATCGTCGGATGCGAGGGCGGAACCGCACAACAAGGCGGCAATCCAGGCGGCGGCGGCAAGATGCTTCATGTCAGGTCCGGGCAGGCCCCTCCCGGGAACACTGCATTTTCCGCGAAAAGGCCCTATTTCAGCAGTGAAATTTCGTCCATCCGCCGGAACTTCCCAAAGCGGTGCAAATGCCGTAAAGAGCCCGCCGAACAAAGACCCTCTCTTACCAAGGCTTTGGCCCATGCAAACTCTGCTACTCTTCGCCGAACTGGTGATCGCCATTGCGTTGATCGTTTTCGTCCTGCTGCAGCGCTCCGAAGGTGGCGCGCTGGGCATCGGCGGCGGTGGTGGCATGGGTGGGCTGTTTACCCCTCGCGGCGCGGCGGACACGCTGAGCCGCACGACCGCCATCCTGGGTTTTCTGTTCTTTGCGACCTGCATCGCCCTCAATCTGGTGGCGCTGCATGGGCGGGACGAAACCTCGATCCTTGATTCGGTACCGGTGACCTCCACCCCGACACCGGCGCCCAAGCCCGTGGGGCCATCCGTGCCGGTGCCCACAGGTCCTTCGGTCCCGCGGCCCCAATAGCCCCTTAAATATCTCCAGCTTTTGCCTGCGCCGCGCGCATAGCTGTTAGCGGCGGTGGTTTTTTTCATTTTTGCGCTTGAGAGCAGCATGCCTTTTCGACATTTTGGCCTCCCATGGCCCGGTTGATCTTCATCACTGGCGGCGTGGTCTCTTCCCTGGGAAAAGGTCTTGCGTCCGCCGCTCTCGGCGCGCTTTTGCAGGCGCGCGGGTACAAGGTCCGTCTGCGCAAGCTCGACCCCTATCTTAATGTCGATCCCGGCACGATGAGCCCGTTTCAGCACGGTGAGGTTTATGTCACCGATGACGGCGCTGAAACCGACCTGGACCTTGGCCATTACGAGCGCTTTACCGGTGTGTCGGCGCGCAAGTCCGACAATGTCACGTCCGGCCGCATCTACAGCCAGGTGATCGAGAAGGAGCGCAAGGGCGGCTATCTGGGTCGCACCGTGCAGGTGATCCCCCACGTTACCGACATGATCAAGGAGTTCGTGCTGGCCGATACCGACGGGCTTGATTTCCTGCTGGTCGAGATCGGCGGCACGGTCGGCGACATCGAAGGACTGCCCTTTTTCGAAGCCATCCGCCAGCTTCACAACGAGCTTGGCATTGGCCAGAGCGCCTTCATTCATCTGACCCTGGTGCCCTTTATCGAGGCGGCGGGCGAACTCAAGACCAAGCCGACCCAGCATTCCGTCAAGGAACTGCGCGCCATCGGCATCCAGCCCGACATCCTGCTCTGCCGCACCTCGCACACGCTTCCGGACGAGGAGCGTCGCAAGATCGGCCTGTTCTGCAACCTGCCGGCCGAGCGGGTAATCCCGGCCATGGATCTGGACACGATCTATCGCGCGCCGATCGCCTATCATGAGGTGGGACTCGATACCCAGCTGCTGCGGGTATTCGGCATCGAAAATGCGCCTGAACCCGATCTGACGCGCTGGAGCCAGGTCGTGGATCGGGTGAAGAACCCGGAAGGCGAAGTGCGCATCGCCGTGGTGGGCAAGTACATGCAGGTCAAGGACAGCTACAAGTCGTTGTCCGAGGCGCTCACCCATGGCGGGCTCGCCAACAACGTGAAAGTCCATCTCGACTGGATCGATAGCGAAGTGTTCGAGCGCGACGACGCCGCCAGCTTCCTGGAAAACGTCAACGGCATCCTGGTTCCGGGCGGCTTTGGCGAGCGCGGCACCGAAGGCAAGATCAGCGCGGTGAAATTCGCGCGCGAGCGCAAGCTGCCATTCTTCGGCATCTGCTATGGCCTGCACATGGCGGTCATTGAGGCGGCACGCGATCTGGCGGGTCTGGAAGGAGCGGGAACCAGCGAGATTGGCCGGCCCAAGCATCCGGTGGTTGGCCTGATGACCGAATGGGTCAAGGGCAACCAAGTCGAGACGCGAAGCCAGAACGGCGACATGGGCGGCACCATGCGTCTTGGTGCCTATCCTGCAGTGCTGACACCAGGAAGCAGGGTCGCCGAAGTCTATGGCACTACCGAAATCAGCGAGCGCCACCGCCACCGTTATGAGGTGAACATCAATTACGCACGCCAGCTGGAATCATTCGGCATGCAGGTTTCCGGCTGGTCGCCCGATGGCAAGCTGCCGGAGATCATGGAAGTCCCCGATCATCCCTGGTTCATTGGCGTGCAATTCCATCCGGAGCTGAAGTCGCGCCCGCTGGAACCGCACCCCCTGTTCACCAGCTTTATCGCCGCGGCCCTGCGTCAAAGCCGGCTTGTCTGAAGCGTTAACCGGAACGTTACCCTTAAAAAGGTCATCGTACCGCCCATTCCAGGGGTAGCACTTTCGTAACGCTGTCGGACCTAGGATCGCGGACCATGGTCCCGACTATTCCTGTCCTGCTGCTGCGTATTTCGGCGCTTGTGTGCGCCGGGCTGCTTCTGTTCGCCGCGTTCGCCCATGCGCGCGCCGATTCCTACGGCAATGACAATTACGGCCTGGCTCCCCTGCCGCCGGCCAGCCAGGCCGCAGCGGCCAGCGCGACCGCCTTTGGTGGCGCGCCGGCGCCGGCGACGCCCGACGCGGCCTTGCCGGGAAAGATGACCGGGACGGATACGGCGGTGGCCAGTTCCCCCAATCCGCCGCCGCCCGCCAGCCAGGCCGGCACCGGCGACAACGGCCTGCAGCCCGACATGCACCGCGCACAGATGCCGGCGCAGGGCGTGTCTTCCCAAGCCATTCCCGCCCGCGCGGCGGCGTCCGCCACAACGCCATATGGCTACAAGAAGGGCGACGGAGACGAGGCCGACAGCGCCCCGCTGCCGATCGCCCAGGCCGATCACCAGCCGCCTCTCAAATCGACGGACAACAGCGCGCGTGCCAGTTCCGACTATGTGCTGGGTACCGGTGACAAGATCCATCTGACCGTGTTCGACGAGCCCGATCTTTCCGGCGACTTTACGGTGGACAGTTCGGGCTTTGTGCGCCTTCCGCTCATCGGCCAGGTGCGCGCCGCGGGCTATGCCCCGTCGCAGCTGGAAGCAGAAGTGGCCGGCGCCTTGGCCAAGGGCTATCTGCGTGCGCCGCGCGTGTCGGTTGAGATGGTCAGCTATCGGCCCTTCTACGTTGTTGGCGCCGTGGGCCGGCCCGGAGAATATCCCTACGTCAATCACATGAACGTGCTGAATGCCATCGCCATCGCGGGTGGTTTCCTGCCCAGCGCCGTGGAGAGCGTGGTCTATGTGCGTCCCCAGGGCGGCATCCAGGAATACAAGGTGCGTACCGACGGGGCGACCCTGATCCATCCGGGCGATGTCGTGCGGGTGGAGACCACATTCTTCTGGGACGCGATGAGCCTGTTCTCGCCCCTCAATGGTGTGGCAAGTATCGCGGTCGCGGGAATCCGGTAACAGCCCCGTCCTTCCCCCGACCGGCGCCCGTTGGTGCCCAGGCGATCCTTGCCGGCTTTCGCCGATTGCCCCGCGCCGCTCAGCCCCTTAAAAGGGCGCCATGACGCACGCGACCCATCCCGTGACCCCCAATCCGATCGTGAAGCTGGGCAATGTCGAGGTCGGCAACGCCCTGAAGCTGGCCATCATCGCCGGTCCTTGCCAGCTTGAAAGCCGGACCCATGCCTTCGACATGGCGGGCGCCTTGCAGGAAGCCTGTCGGAAAGCGGGCGTGGGGCTGATTTACAAGACCAGTTTCGACAAGGCGAACCGTTCCAGCGCCGGCACCCAGCGGGGAATCGGGCTGGAAAAGGCGCTGCCCATCTTCGCCGATATCCGAAAGCATTTCGCCTTGCCGGTGCTGACCGACGTGCATGAGCGCGACCAGTGCGCCGCCGTCGCGCAGGCGGTGGATGTGCTGCAGATTCCCGCGTTCCTGTCACGCCAGACGGACCTTCTGGTCGCCGCCGCCCATACCGGCAAGGCGGTGAATGTGAAGAAGGGGCAGTTCCTGTCGCCCTGGGATATGAAGAACGTGATCGCCAAGATCACGGGCGCCGGCAATCCGAATGTACTGGTGACGGAACGCGGTGTGTCCTTCGGTTACAACACGCTCGTCAGCGACATGCGCGCGCTGCCGATCATGGCCGGGTTCGGCGCGCCGGTGGTTTTCGACGCCACCCACAGCGTGCAGCAGCCGGGCGGGCAGGGCGACCGGAGCGGCGGCGACCGTACCATGGTGCCCTATCTGGCGCGCGCGGCGGTGGCCGCCGGCGTCGCGGCGGTGTTCATGGAGGTGCACCAGGACCCCGACAATGCCCCATCCGACGGTCCCAACATGGTCAAGCTGCAGGACTTCCCGGCGCTGCTGGAGCAGCTCGTCGAAATCGACGCCGTGGTTAAACGCTAGCCATCCAGGCCCGTACGATCCCGATAAGCGCCAGCACCCACAGGATGATGGTGGACAGGACGGTCGGCAGAAAGCCCGGAACCCGCTGCGCGGCCTGGCTGCCATAGACGAAGCAGTAGATGATCCGCCCCAGGCACCAGATCAGGCCCAGGATCGGCGCCCACCAGCCCGGAAAATAGAGCGCCGCCAGCCACAGCGACGGCAGGAATATCACGATCTGCTCGACCGTGTTGGCCTGCACGCGCAGGGCGTATTCCAGTTCCTGCGGCCCGCTCATGGCGGGCGCGCCGACGCCGGTGCGCCGGCGCGCGCGCGCGACGCGAATGGCGAAGGCCAGCGAGATCAGCACCGCCAGCAGGGTAACGGCGGCGGTCAGGATGATGGCGGGCGCGGACAGGATCAATGATTTTCC
>JBEHXB010000144.1:0-6253 GCA_048498895.1 Pseudomonadota bacterium | reverse complement strand
GCTCCAGGTCGAAGATGCGCACGAAGCGGTCATAGCCGCTCAGGCGCTCGTCCCGTTCGTCCTGCATCATCCGCCAGCCCAGCCCGATGACGGACAGGCAGTTCTGGTCGTGCGGATTGGCGCCAAGACCCTGCTCGCAAAGCGCCACCGCCTTCTCGGGATCGCCCGCCTGAAGCGCGGCCTTTCCGGCGTCGGCAAAAAGTTCGGCATTGCGCCCGTCCCGCGCCAGCGCCCGGTCGAAGGCCGCCAGGGCATCCTGATGGCGCCCGGCCACCGCCAGTGCCCGCGCATTGCCCGCCAGCGCGTCGCGGTCGTTGGGGTCACCCGCCAGGATCTCTTCATACAGCGCATGGGCCTGCTCGCCCTTCAGCTCGTGGCTCAGGAAGAAGGCCTTGCCCAGCAGAAGGTCGCGCGTGCGCGGCGCCCGGTCATAGGATTTCAGGTAATCCTCGCCCTTGCCCAGCCGGTAGAGCAGGTCGTTGTAGAACTGATGCAGGTGCGGATCGGACGGATTGGCCGCCAGCATCCTGCGATACAGCGCCAGCGCCTCGTCATGACGCTTGAGCTGCTGCAGGACATCGGCGCGCTGGGCATCCAGGTAGGGGATGGCGGGGTTGATGGCGGCGGCACGGTCGAATTGCGCCAGCGCCTCTTCATTCCTGTTCTGGCCGCGCAGCGCCATCGCCAGATTGTTGTGCAGCGCCGCCGCATAGCGCGGGTCTTTCGCGGCGGCAAGATTTCGGTGCAGCAGGCTCTCGGCTTCGCCGGCCTGCCGGGTCTTGATCAGGACGCCGCTGAGCGACAGGACCGCATCGGGATAGCCGGGCATGGCCTGCAGCCAGCGGCGGCAGGTGGCGGCGGCCTCATCCAGCCGCTCCAGCTGTTCCTGCAGCGCCGCCAGGTCGCGCCAGGCGGCGGCGAAATCGGGCTTCAGTTTCAGGGCGGCGCGAAAGGCCTCGATCGCCGCATCCGGCTGGCCCGCGCGGGGCAGCGCGCTGCCATGGCCATAGGCGAAGACGGGACTCTTCGGATTGCCCGCCCGCGCCCGGGCCATGATCTGTTCGGCCTCGGCAAAGCGGTTCTGGTGCAGCCGCACCACCCCCAGCATGTGCAGCACTGCCGGGTCGGGCGTGGCGGTGAGCAGGGGGGCCAGCGCCTGCTCGGCGGCGGCCAGGTTGCCCTGCTGCAAGGCGCGCACGGCCAGTTCCAGGCTCTGCTGCAAGGGGGGAAAGGTGGCGGACATCAATGGGTTCCGGGCGTGCGGCGGCCGCCTGTCAACCGCCGCGTCTGTTCAAAATGCCTGAAATTCCATGAAATTCAAAATCTTGCCCAACATTTCGGAACTGTCGCAATTTGTCACTCCCGGGCCCTTACCCCCTTTGAATGCTTCAATTAATAAGTATCTCGGGCACGGCGATGAATATGTCACTGGGACTCATGCACGATCTTGGCTGGGCAGCCGGGGTGGTCGCGCTGGCAGGCGCGGCCTATGCCCTGCTTGCCGCGCTTTTCGCCGGCCGCTTCATGCGCGTGCCCCCGGCGCTGGCCCCGGCCAATGTGGCGGCTGTCACCATCCTGAAGCCGCTGCATGGCGACGAGCCGGGGCTGGCCGAAAATCTCGAGACCTTCCTGAACCAGGATTATCCCGGCGACGTCCAGATCGTGTTCGGAGTGCATGACAACACCGATCCGGCGCTGGCGGTGGTCGAAAGGCTGGTGGCGAAGTATCCGGGCCGCGACATCCGTGTGGTGCGCGACCACGCCCTGCACGGCACCAATGGCAAGGTTTCCAATCTGATCAACATGCTGCCGGTGGCCCGGCATCCCGTTCTCATCCTGTCGGACAGCGATATCGCCGTGGGGCCGGGCTGGCTCGCGCAGGTGGTGGAGGCGCTGTCGCGCCCCGGCGTGGGCGTCGTCACCTGCTTCTATACCGGGGCCGCTGCGCCCGGCACGGCGCCGTTGTGGCCGACGCTGGCGGCGATGGGCACCTCCTATGATTTCCTGCCCAACGCGCTGGTCGGCACCAGCCTGGCGCTGGCCGAGCCCTGTTTCGGCTCCACCATCGCGCTTCATCGCGCCACACTGGACAAGGTGGGCGGGTTTGCCGCCTTCGCCGATCATTTGGCCGACGATTACGAGATCGGGCGGGCGGTGCGCGGCCTGGGCTATGCGCTGGCGATTCCGACGCTGGGCGTGGCGCACACCGCCAGCGAAGCCTCGCTTGGCGAGCTGGTGCGCCATGAACTGCGCTGGACGCGCACCATCCGCATGCTCAATCCGGGCGGACATTTGGGCAGCTTTGTGACGCATGGGTTCGCCTTTGCCCTGATTGCCGCCATTCTGCTGGATTTCTCGGCCCCCGCGCTGGGTGTGATGGGAATAACGCTTGCGGCGCGGCTGTTCCTGAAATATCGCATCGATGCTATTTTCGGGGCCCGGTCTGGTCCCGTCTGGCTGCTTCCGGTGCGCGACCTTTTAAGCTTTGCGGTGTTCGCGATGTCGCTGTTCGGCGAAACGGTCCATTGGCGGGGTTCCCGCTTCGCGATGGATGAAGCCGGCGTGATGACGCCATCCTGACGATGAAGGACTTCGGTTATGACGATGAGAACCCTTTTCCTGCAGGCCCCGTCCTTTGACGGCTTCGATGGCGGCGCGGGCTCGCGCTACCAGGCCAAGCGCGAGATCAAGTCCTTCTGGTATCCCACCTGGCTGGCCCAGCCCGCCGCGCTGGTGGAAAATTCCAAGCTGATCGACGCCCCGCCGCACAATATCCAGCTTCCCGAAGTCGTGGCCCAGGCCAAGGACTTCGATCTTGTCGTGGCGCATACCTCGGTGCCGTCCTTCAAGTCGGACGTGAAGGTGATCGAGGCGCTGAAGGCCGCCAACCCCAACCTCAAGGCCGGCCTGATCGGCGCCAAGGTGGCGGTGAACGCCGAAGGCTCGCTGCGCGAGGCCCCGGCCATCGACTTCGTCGCCCGCAACGAGTTCGACTTCACCATCAAGGACGTCGCCGACGACCAGGACTGGTCCTCGATCAAGGGCATCTCCTACCGCAACAGGCACGGCGCGATCGTCAACAATCCCGACCGTCCGATGATCGAGAACATGGACAGCCTTCCCTGGGTCACGCCGGTCTACAAGCGCGACCTGGTGATGGAGAATTACTTCATCGGCTACATGAAGCATCCCTACATCTCGATCTATACCGGCCGCGGCTGCAAGTCGCGCTGCACCTTCTGCCTGTGGCCGCAGACCGTGGGCGGCCACAATTACCGCACCCGCTCGGTCGAGCATGTGGTGGAAGAGATCAAATGGGCGATGAAGGCCTTCCCCCAGACGCGGGAATTCTTCTTCGACGACGACACCTTCACCGACAACCTGCCGCGCGCCGAGGCGATCGCCAAGGAACTGGGCAAGCTGGGCGTGACCTGGTCGTGCAACGCCAAGGCCAATGTGCCCTATGAATCGCTGAAGAAGCTGAAGGACGGCGGATTGCGGCTCCTTCTGGTCGGCTATGAATCCGGCAACCAGCAGATCCTGTACAACATCAAGAAGGGCATGCGGGTCGAGGTGGCGGAGCGCTTCACCCGCGACTGCCATTCCCTGGGCATCAAGATCCACGGCACCTTCATCCTGGGGCTGCCGGGCGAGACGCTGGAGACGATGCGCGAGACGCGCGAATTCGCCAAGCGCATCAACCCGCACACCGTGCAGATCTCGCTGGCGGCGCCCTATCCCGGCACCTTCCTCTACAACCAGGCCCTGCAGAATGGCTGGCTGGACGCGGCCAATGCCGAGCTGATCGACGAACACGGCATCCAGATCGCGCCGCTGCACTATCCGCACCTCAGCCACAAGGAAATCTTCGACTCGCTGGAGACCTTCTACCGTGAGTTCTATTTCCGCCCGCGCAAGATCGGCGCCATCGTCAAGGAGATGGTGACCGAGGAAGGCATGCTGAAGCGGCGCCTGCGCGAGGGCGTGGAGTTCTTCCAGTTCCTGCGCGACCGCCAGAGCGCGGCCGCCTAAAGTTCTTGAAGAACCTCATCGTCACCGCGGACGACTTCGGCGCCGCCCGCCAGGTCAATGACGCGGTGCTGGACGCGCACAGAAACGGCATCCTCACCGCCGCCAGCCTGATGGTGTCCGCCCCGGCCGCCGCCGATGCGGTGGCGCGGGCGAAGGAAACGCCAAGCCTGCGCGTCGGCCTGCATCTGGTGCTGGTGGAGGGAAAGCCCACCCTGCCGGCCGCGCAGGTGCCCGACCTGGTCGACCGCGACGGAATGTTCCGCACCGACATGGCGCGGGCCGGCGCGGCGATGTTCTTCCTGCCCCATGTCCGCCGCCAGCTGGAAGCGGAGATCGCCGCCCAGTTCGCCGCCTTTGCCGCCACGGGTCTGCCGCTGGACCACGTCAACGCCCACAAGCATTTCCACCTGCATCCCACCATCGCGGGGCTGCTGGTCAAATATGCCGCCCGCCATGGGGTGAGGGGCGCGCGCGTGCCGCTGGAACCACAGGCGGTGCTGGCCCGGATCGAGCCGCGCAAGCCTTCCGCCGTGGTGGCGCTGACGACGCCTTTTTCGCGCCGGCTGGCCCGCCGCTTGCGCCGCGCCGGTCTGGCCGCCCCGGACCAGGTGTTTGGCCTGGCCTGGTCGGGGGCGATGACGGCCGACCGGCTGGCCGGGCTTCTGGCCCATTTGCCCGATGGCCTGTCGGAGGTCTACATGCACCCGGCGACCGGGGATTATCCGGGCGCGGCGCCCGGATATCGCTATGGTGAGGAACTTGCCGCGCTGACCGACCGGCGCATGCCGGCCCTGATTGCGGCGCACAATATTCGCCTTGGCGGCTTTTGCGACTTTCCGGTAAAGTCCGCGCCGCACCACGCCAGTGGCTATTGAGCAAAATCAATGAGTTAGGTTGCCGTCCGGGCCAGACATGCGGCCCCGGACACCAGGGAGCAGTCGGTGAGCAGCACGGCATTCGTCATTCCGCCCGAATTGACGCTGGATACCGGCACCTGGCCCGGTGACGGACCGATCCGCTTCGGCTCCGATGAACACAAGCGGCTGTTCTGCAAGACGCTGCTGGACACCCACAATCCCTATCGCCCGCGCGTGCTGGACTGGCCCAAGCTGGATGCCGAGGCCGAAAAGCGCATCACCTCGCTGCCGATCTGGGACATCGCGGTTCAGACCGAGAACAAGGCGGGGATGAACGTGGCCACCTATGCCGAAGCCATCGCCGACCCGCTGCTGAGAAAGGCGGTGGAGCTGGACGGCTATGAGGAAAAGCGCCACCGCCATGTGCTGGCCAACCTGGTGCAGGCCTATGGCATCACGCTCGCGCCCGAGCCGCCGTTCCCGCGGCCGAAGGACCCCGAATGGGCCTTCATGGTCACCGGCTACAGCGAGTGCATCGACTCGTTTTTCGCCTTCGGCCTGTTCAAGGCGGCCAAGGACACCGGCTTCTTCCCGCCCGAACTGATCGACACCTTCGAGCCCGTGATCCACGAGGAAGGCCGCCACATCCTGTTCTTCGTCAACTGGGTGGCCTGGCACCGGCGCAACATGCCCCTGTGGCGCCGCCCCTGGTTCGAGCTGAAGGTGCTGGCGGTATGGATTTTCCTGATCTGGGAACGCATCGGCATCGCCAGGGATGTCGGCCATGGCCAACAGGACAACAATTTCACCGTCAAGGGCGCCCAGCAGCTGGGCGCCGACATCGACGTCGGCGAACTGGTCGCCATCTGCCTTTCGGAGAACGATCGCCGCCTGTCGATCTATGACCAACGCCTCAAGCGCCCGCGCTTCGTGCCCTTGATGGCCAGGCTGGCGCTGAAGTTTATCGGCCCCAAGACAAAGAAAGCCGCCTGATGAAAATCGGATCGCTGGAACATCGCGACGCCTTCTGCAGTCATTTCGTGCGGACCTATACGGAGTTCGATCCGGAAACCCTGCCCTGGCCGCAACTGGACGAAGCCGCGCTCGCGCGCCTGAAGTCGGTGCCTTTCTGGGAAGAGGTCTTCTACACCGAGCGCCGGGCCGGGGCGATCGTCGCGGCCTTCACCGAAACCATCACCGATCCGGTACTGAAGGAGGCGGTGGCGCTGCAGGGGCTGGAGGAAGCCCGCCACGCCAAGCTGATTCGGGTGATGATCGAGAAATACGGCATCGACGCCGCCGAACGCCCGGTCGAGGACGTCTCCGACAATGTCGAGACCCGCTTCAAGGATTTCGGCTTCGGC
>JBEHXB010000143.1:0-6275 GCA_048498895.1 Pseudomonadota bacterium | reverse complement strand
CGGCGTCAGCCGGCAGGCATTCGACTTCGTCAATCAACCGCGCGGTGTAGGCATCGGAGGCCGCGAGATCCAGTTTCGCCTGATTGTGTTGTGTGTGGGCGTTCATGGTCATTCTCCCCAATCACGCGGTGGCTTCGTGGATCGCCGACCGGATGCGGACATAGCAGCCGCAGCGGCAGATGTTGCCCGTCATGGCGCCGCGGATATCCTCCTCGGTGGGTTTGGGCTTGTCCTTCAGCATTGCCGCCGCATTCATGATCTGGCCGGCCTGGCAGTAACCGCATTGCGGCACGTCCTTCTCGACCCAGGCCACCTGAAGCGGGTGCAGTTGGCCGTCCCTGGCCAGGCCCTCAATGGTGGTGACGGGTTTGTTTCCCACGTCCGAGACGGGCAGGGTGCAGGAACGGACCGCCTTGCCATCGACATGCACCGTACAGGCGCCGCAGGCGCCGATGCCGCAGCCATCTTTGGCGCCGACAAGTCCCAGGCTGTCGCGCCCCACCCACAGAAGCGGCGTATCGGGGGTGACGTCATCGCCGATGACGCGTTCCTCGCCATTGACCTGAAGACGCATCATGTCCCTCTCCCTGCTCTTGTGCGCCGGGCAGTTTGCTGCTGAAAAATTGCCGCTTCAAGATGAATACGTTATGTCCATGCTTACATAACGACGGATTAGCCGCGGTTTTTCTGGACCCTCAACAGCGACCTGGTCATTCTTCGCCGATGTCTCCCCTGTCCATCCGCATCGATTTCGAACCGTCCGGCAGCGCGCTTGGTCCGGGCATGGTGCGCCTGTTGGAGGAAGTCGGCCGCCTTGGATCGATCCGCAAGGCCGCGGCCGCGATGGACATGAGCTATCGCAAGGCGTGGCTGCTGATTCAGGAAATGCAGAAAACCTTCAACGGCGCAGTGGTCACCACCGAAATCGGCGGCACCTCCGGCGGCGGCGCGCAACTGACCGAGCTTGGGACGCTGCTGCTCAAGACCTATCGCAGGATCGAAAGCCGCGCCGCCCAGGCGGCCGATGCCGAGATCGGGACCTTGTCCGCGCTGGTGCAGCCGAACGCGGTGCCGCGCCGGACAGCGCGCCGAAAGCCGTCTTCAAAGGATTCGTGAGGCCATCAACGCTGCGGCGCCTCGATCACCCGGCCCGAGCCTATCACGGACCGCGTGATGGATTTGGGATGCGCCGCAAGGCGCACATCGCCCGAACCCATGATGTTGACCCGGACGTCGCCGCTGGGCGCGATGGTGACATCCCCGCTGCCGGCGATGGTCACATCGGCGTCGCCGGTCTGAAGACCGCCAAGCCTGGCTTCGCCCGATCCGGCGAGCGACACTTTCAGCCGCTTGACCCGGCCGGTGGCCGTGACGACAGCCTGGCTCAGCACATTGATCGTCAGTTCATCCTGTTCGATGCGGCCCAGGTCCACGGTCTCATGACCGGTGACCGTCACGCTATTGCCCAGGATGGCGCGCGCGCCGGGCTCGAAGGGCGGTCCTGACGGCGGCGCGGGTTCTTCAGGCGGCGGCGCGGGCGGCGCCGGCGGTTCGGGCGCGCCTTCCTCGTCGATCTCGCCGGATCCGATGATACTGCGGCGGATGGACTTGGGCTTGACGGTCAGGCCGATATGGCCGCTGCCCGCGATCAGCGCTTCCAGCGACATGCGCGGCGCCACGATGGCGGTGCCGCTGCCCAGGATGGCGACCTTGGCGGTCTGCGCGATCAGCGAACCCAGGTCGGCGTCGCCCGATCCGTTCACCACGACCGTCAGCCTGCCGACCTTGCCGTCGCCGCGCACAGAGCCGTGGCCGTTGACATGAATGTCCAGACTGTCCTGATCGACATGGCCCAGTTCCAGCGTCTCGCCGCCATTGACCACGAATTTGCGGATCGGCACGCCGCTGACCACGGCCTGCAGCTTTTGGCCCGGCTTTCTTGTCACCACGCTGTCGGTGGCGATGCGCCCATCGGTGAACTGGACGTGCTCGACCATGCCGGCGGGACCGGTGACGGTGACATTGGGTTTTCCCTTGGGCTCATAGCGCAGGTTGACCGGGGCGTTCACCGCCAGGCTGTCGCCGCCGGTCCAGTGCCATTCCTTGTGGGTGGCAAGGTCGATCAGGGGGCGGATGCCCTCCAGCGAGTGGGGATCGTGAAACACCGCCTCGCCGCCGATGACATAGGCGAGGCCCAGGAAAACGGCGCTGAGGCTCAGGCAGACGGCGGCGATGATGGCGAGCATCCTGGACATGGGCCTAGTCCTCGTCCCCGCCGCCGGCCACCGGCATGCGCAGAAGCTGGTAGTTCAGCCGCACATGGCGGCCCAGAAGGCGCAGGCCGCTGTCCAGCGCCAGCGCGATCAGCGTGCCGATGCCGACGACGCCGAATATCAGGCCGATACCGATCAGCGAGGGCACCAGCACGCCGCCGGACATCAGGCCCGCCGCCAGGCGCAGGCCGGTGCCCGCGGCGATGTAAAGAACATAGGCGGCCACTGCGGCGCAGGCGATCAGTGCGCCGATCACTGGAATCAGCACCGCCAGCGTGAAGGCGGGCATCAGCGCGGCGCTTGCGCTGATGAAGGTGCGCGGATTGCGGCTGGTTTCCCAGCGGCGCAGGCGCGCTTCGGTTTTCAGCTCCTGACCGAGCCTGAGGGGATCGCCCAGCGAGGCGGCGACATCTGTTTCGCTGCGCCCGGCGGCCAGCGCGTCGCTGAAATGGGCTTGATAGTCGGTGATGATCTCGTTGATTTCTTCCTCCGGAAGGCCAGTCAGTCCCTGGCGCAGGCGGGTGATGAAAAGCCCCCGAGTCATGGCTCGTCCCCCAGTATCTTCTCCACCGCCGCCATGAAGCTCTTCCACTCGCCGCGCTGGGCCGCCAGGGTGGTCTTTCCCAGGTCGGTCATGCGGTAGTATTTGCGCGGCGGGCTGCCCGGCACTTCCACGAGATAGGTGGTGACCAGGCCATCGTCCTGCAAGCGCCGCATCAGGGGATAGATGGTGCCTTCTCCCATGCCCACATCCTGCATCAGGCGGCTGGCGATCTCGTAGCCATAGGCGTCGGCGCGGGAAAGCAGGGTCAGCACGCACAATTCCAGCACGCCTTTCCTGAGTTGTGTCTGAATGCTTTCTGGCAAAACCAGTTCGTCCGGGGATGGCGGAGGGGAATGAGGCAAAGACTCGCCGGCAAGGCTAGCGGTCTCTTCCCCATCCCGCAACGCGACCTGCGCCTCTCAATTGGTTTGCGGGAACGACACGCGGCCCGAGCCGATTGTCGTCTGGTGCAGGCTGGCGGGACGCGCGCGCATGCGCACATCGCCCGAGCCGGTGATCGACACATTGGCCTCGTCGCGCGGGTTCATGCGCACCGCGCCGCTGCCGGCGATGTGGATGTTGGCATTGCGCACCGCCACCTTGTCCAGGTCGGCGTTGCCGGAGCCGGCGATCGACAGGTCGACGCTGCCGGCGCGCCCGTCGGCCGTCACATCGCCGCTGCCCGCCACCGAAAGGCGCAGCCGGTCCAGTGCCAGCCCGTTCAGCTCGGCCCGGCCCGATCCGGCCAGCGCGATCTTGTGCACCGTCACGCCGGTCACGGTGACCTCGACGTCGTCATGGCCGCGCGAATGCCAGTCGTCATCGACGCGGATGCGGCCCTGGCCGAACTGCATGTGAGACACCATCTCGGCGGGCCCGGTGGCCACCACGCGCGGCGGCCCGGCGGGGGAATAATGGACGGTCACGGGGGCTTCGACCGCCAGCCCGTCGTCACCATCCCATGCCCATTCGCGGTGGCCGGGCTGGTCCACGACAGGCTGGACGGGATGGAAGCTCCAATCGCGCGCGGCGGCGGCGCCGCACAGGGGCAGGGTGAGAAGGGCGAGCAAGACGAGCGGCGTTTTCATGGCAGGGCTCCTGCGTGTCTGGTGAAAGCGGTATAGACAATCATACCATGTTATGCAAGGTATAATGCACTACACGCTGTACTGCACTGCATGAAAGAGCCGCAAACATGTTAAAAAAACCAGAGATTTCCTGGCTTTTCGGGATCTGTCTGGCGGTAATGGCGGGATCCTTTCCGGGCCTGGCTGCCGAGAACGAAGGCGTCGCGACCTATCCGGCCTCCTTTTTTGCCGAAGCCCGGCCGGCAACCGCTTACGACATGGTCTCGCGCCTTCCCGGCTTTACGCTCGACACCGACAACGCGACCATGGTCCGCGGCTTCGCCGGAACGGCAAGCAACATCCTCATCGACGGGGCACGGCCCACGGCCAAGAACGACGACATCACTACAATCCTGCAGCGCATCCCCGCCGCCACGGTCACGCGCATCGACGTCATCCGGGGCGGCGCGCCGGGCGTGGACATGCAGGGTCAAAGCGTGGTGGCCAACATCATCCGCAGCGCCGAGCGGCCCGACCAGCTGATCGTGGACGGCACGATGATGTTCCTGGGCTCCGGGCAATGGGTGCCATACGGCCAGCTGGAATATCACGGCCAGGCCGGCGCGCTGCGCTATGAAGGCACGATCAAGCGCCTCGGCCAGGTGTGGGACGACGGGCCCGGCAGCGGCTATCGTCTGCTGACCCCGCCGGGCGGCGCCACCGAACGGGACCATGCCCAGTCGTGGGGCATCATCCGTTCAGGCTACGGCGCGCATGGCAGTGCCACCGTGCCGCTGCTGGGTGGGGAGTGGAACAACAACATCACCCTGCAAACGACCGACGACCCTTATGGCATCGAATATGACGGCGCGGGCGGCATCTTCGACTATCCGTCGATCACCAAGGAACGGACCGGCGAATTCGGCAGTCACTGGCAGGGCATACTCGACGGTTTCAATGTCGAGACGCTGTTCCTGCAGCGGCTCGGTCACCGCGAAGACAGCAGCAGCAGCAACACGCCCGCCGACCAGGCGCTTTTCCAGGCGCGCAACAACACCGGCGAGAGCATCTTTCGCACGACGGCGCGGTACACGCTGTCATCGGACCTGAGCTTCGAGGGTGGAGGCGAATTCGCCTATAATTACCTCAACGGGCATTCCCGCTATGTCCACAATGGCGTGGCGGTGACGGTACCCAACGCCAATGCGCGGGTGGATGAAAAACGCGGCGAGGTGTTCGGCACCGCGACCTGGAAAATCCTCAGCACCCTTTCGCTGGAAGCCGGATCGCGTTTCGAATTCTCTACCATCCACGAGGTGGGCGATGCCGAAACCACGCGCAGCTTCTTCTATCCCAAACCCCGCCTGCTGCTGTCCTGGTCGCCGGATGACAAGACCCAACTGCGCCTGCGCGCCGAGCGGGCGGTGGGCCAGCTCGATTTTTCCAACTTCGTCGCCTCCTCGAACCTGTCGGCTTATGGGGTGGCGGCGGGCGGCGCCAATCTCAGGCCCGATCAGCGCTGGCAGTTCGAACTGGCGGGCGAGCGGCATTTCTGGGATCGCGGCGCGCTGGTGGTCAGCTACCTGCATGAAGAGATCACCGATCTGCAGGATTATATCCCGGTGGGCGGCGGCCTGGACGCGCCGGGAAACATTCCCCATGCCACCAGCGAGCAGATCACGGTCACCGGCACCATTCCGCTGGACTTCCTGGGCATAAAGAACGGGCTGCTGAAGCCGAATGTCTATTGGACGGATTCCAGCCTGATCGATCCGGTGACGGGCGAGCGGCGGCGCATCTCCAACCAGCGCAACATCAACTCCTATTACAACTTCACCCAGGACATCGACGCCTGGAAATCCACCTGGGGATTGTCGTGGGGCACCAGCTTCAGCCGCACCACCTGGCGCATCTCGGAAGTGCGGCGCATCTCCATTCACAACAATCCGCTGCTCAGCGCCTTCTGGTCCTACAAGCCCACCCCCGACTGGAAGATCACCCTGGAGGCCGACAACTTCACGCCCTGGCGGCTGGGCATTGACCAGTTCGATTACCCCGGCCCGCGCGACCAGGCCGGTACGCCCAGCGTGCAGCTGATCCGGTTGCGCACGGTCCCCCGCTTCCTGGTGGAAATCCGCTCGGCCTTCTAGGCCGGCAGCGAACCGGTCAATGCGGCGTGGCTCGTAGTTGCCGCGCTGTGCATCTACTTCATCGCCTATCGGTTCTATGCGCTCTACATCGCCGACAGCGTGCTGGGGGTCGATCCCCAGCGGGTCACCCCGGCGATCCGGCACAATGACGGCCTGGATTACGTGCCGACCAACAAATACGTGCTGTTCGGCCACCACTTCGCCGCCATCGCGGGCGCCGGGCCGCTGGTCGGCCCGGTTC
>JBEHXB010000142.1:0-6310 GCA_048498895.1 Pseudomonadota bacterium | reverse complement strand
CGCTATGCGCGGCTGGCGTCGTGGATGGCGCCGCTGCTGAACCTGCGCAACCACAGTGCCGGCCTGCGGCTGCTGTCGGAGAAGATTGCCGGCTTCAGTGCCCAGCGGTCATTACCGGTCTGGCGACGGGACCGCTTCGACCATCCCGGCGAAAGTTTCGGGCCGCGGGGTGGTCGCGAGGTCGTGCTGTGGGCCGACACTTTCAACGCCGCCTTCGAGCCCGGCGTGCTGCGCGATGCCGTGGCGGTGCTGACCGGCGCCGGCTATCGCGTGCATCTGGCCGCGCCGCAAGACGGCGGCCGGCCGCTGTGTTGCGGACGAACCCACCTGGCGGTGGGAAATGTCGCGGCGGCGCGCGAAGAGATGCACCGCAGCCTCAAGGCGCTGAATCCGTTTTTCGCCCGCGGCGTGCCACTGGTCGGGCTGGAGCCGAGCTGCCTCTTCTCGTTCCGGGACGAGGCGCTGGCCATGCTTCCAGGCGGAGACGCCAAACGCGCCGCTGCTCACGCCCTTCTGTTCGAGGAATTCATCGCGCGTGAAGCGAAGGCCGGCCGCTTCAGTCCCAGGCTGAAGCCGGCGACACAGAAGGCCCTGCTGCATGGTCATTGTCACCAGAAGGCGTTCGGCGCGATGGGGGCGGTCGAAGAGACGTTGCGCCTGATCCCGGACCTGAAGCTTGAGAAAATCGAATCCAGCTGCTGTGGCATGGCCGGCGCCTTCGGCTATCAGGCAGAGACTGCCGCCGTCAGCCTGAAGATGGGCGAGTTGTCGCTTCTGCCCGCCGCGCGCGAGGCCGATGCCGATACTGTGCTGGTTGCCGACGGCACGTCCTGTCGTCACCAGATCGCCGACGGCGCGCACAAGCGCGCGGTGCATGTCGCCACCTTGCTGGCCGCGCACATGAACGGGCCGTCCGCATGAGCAAGGGGCTTTTTCGCGGACTCACCAATTACGGTGATCGCGATTTCGCGCGTTACCTGCGCCGGTCCTTCGCGCGGTCGATGGGTGTGTCGGCGCCGCTGCTGGATGGTCCCGTCGTGGGCATCGCCGCCACCGGTTCGGACTTCAACAATTGCCACCGCGCCATGCCCGAGCTGGTCCAGGCGGTGTCGCGCGGGGTGCTGGCGGCAGGCGGCCTGCCGCGCGTCTTTCCCACAATTTCGCTGGGTGAGGTCTTCCTCAACCCCACCTCGATGATGTTCCGCAACCTGATGGCGATGGACACAGAGGAGATGATCCGCGCCCAGCCGATGGACGCGGTGGTGCTTGTGGGCGGTTGCGACAAGACCGTGCCGGCGCAATTGATGGGAGCGGTGTCGGCAAATATTCCGGCGGTTCAGCTTGTCACCGGGCCGATGTCCACGGGCCGCTACAGGGGCGAGCGGCTGGGCGCCTGCACGGACTGCCGTCGCTTCTGGGGCCGCCATCGCGCCGGAGAGGTCAGCGCGGCCGAGATCGAAGAGATCGAGGGTAACCTGGCCGTCACGGCGGGGACCTGTGCGGTGATGGGCACCGCCAGCACCATGGCGTGCATCGCCGAAACGCTGGGCATGGCATTGCCGGGCACCGCCGCCATTCCGGCGGTACATTCGGCCCGCCTGCTGGCCGCGGAAGCTTCGGGCCGCGCGGCCATGGCACTGGCGCGGCGGCCAATCACGCCGCGTCAGCTGGTAACGGAGAAATCGGTCGAGAACGCCCTGCGTGTGCTGATGGCGATTGGCGGCTCCACGAACGCCGTCATTCACCTGACCGCGATCGCCGGGCGTGCGGGAGTTTGCGTCTCTCTGGACCGGCTGAACGCGATCTCCGATCAGACGCCGGTGCTGGTCGACCTCAAACCGGTCGGCGAAGGGTATATGGAGGATTTTTTTGCCGCGGGCGGCATGGGCGCGGTGCTGCGCGAACTGAAGCCGCTGCTGCATCTGGACACGATTGATCTTGAAGGCCTCACGCTGGAGCAGCGGTTGGCGGGGCCGCCAGACTTCGTTGACCGCAAGGTGATCCGCCCGCTGAATGCGCCGGTCTCGCCGGTGGGTGGTCTGGTCGCGCTGACGGGATCGCTGGCGCCGGGCGGGGCGATTCTCAAGCGCGCGGCGGCCAGCGAAAGCCTGTTTGAGAGCGAAGGCCGCGCGGTGGTGTTCGAGAATCTGGAGGATCTCGCCGCCCGTATCGATGATCCGGCGCTGGACGTAAGTGCGTCTGATGTGCTGGTGCTGAAGAATGCCGGCCCACGCGCCGCCGCCATGCCTGAGGCCGGCTATCTGCCCATCCCCAAAAAGCTGGCGCAGCACGGCGTCAAGGACATGGTTCGGATATCCGACGCACGCATGTCGGGCACCGCCTTCGGCACCGTGGTGTTGCATGTGACGCCGGAATGCGCGGTGGGCGGGCCGCTGGCCGCCGTGCGCAATGGCGACCGCATCCGCCTGTCCGTGAAGGACCGGCGCATCGACCTTTTGGTTCCGGGTGAGGAGATCGCCCGGCGCCTGGCGGCCCACACGCCGCCGCCGGTCCCGGAACGCGGCTATGCCGCGCTCTACCAGCGCCATGTTCTTCAGGCGGATAAGGGATGTGACTTCGATTTCTTGGCCGGCGCCTAGCACCAGGGCCGACGATAGCCGTCCCAATCCCGGGCCAGTCCCTCGGACACAAGGATGCGGCCCAGCGATTGTCCATTCCGGGTAACACGACGCAGGGCGCGACCGTAACGGTCGGTGCCGGGGGGAACAGTTTCCAGTATCACGGGCCCCTGATTGAGCAATTCCTGGAGGCGCAGGGTTGCTTTCTCGCCGACGTCTGCCTCGTGCGGACATCTGGATGGATGGGTCTCCGGTGCATCGATGTCTGCGAGACGAATCTTGCGCCCGTTAGCCCAGAAGGTATCGCCATCGACCACGCAGTTAAATCCGGGACCAGTATAGCACAAACTGAAATGGGTACTGTCGGACCAGGGCAGCAATGATGCCACTTCCTGTGGCGTCCGATGCGAAAGCAAGCCAATCAGCACGAGTGCGGAGAGTGCAACGATCAGCCCACGAGTTATTGCCTTTGGTGGCTGGTTCGATTTGGAAGACTTCTTTTTTTGCCGCGAATTTTTTCGCCGCGAAAAATCGTGGACAGTTCCCATCAAGCCCCCAGGCTGGGACGGTGCCGGATGAGGGGATTGAACCCCCGACCTTCGGTTTACAAAATCGGCGGGCTACTAGTTACAGTGCGCACCGCTCGGATACTGATGACACTTAAAACTCTGAGTTTGAAGGCTTATCTGGTGGTGTGTGGGTTACTGGGGAAAACTGTGCGCGAGAGTGTGCTCCCCGTTTCCGCTACCTACACGCTAACTAGGAGCTACCATGCCCCGCGTTTCATTCGCCAAATACCAGCTGGACAATCTCTCTGTCCCCGCCGTTAAAGCCGGCGTCGTCGCCCAGGTCGACTATTTCGACGAATCGATGCCGGGCTTTGGCCTCCGGGTGTCCTCCAACAATGTCCGAACGTGGTTTTACCTCACCAGGCTCCACGGCAGGGTTCGGCGCTTCACGATCGGCCGCGCCCAGGTGGACAAAGACGGGCCCGGCCTGAGGCTGGCGGAGGCCAGGGCGAACGCGGTTGCCATGGCCAGACAGGTGGGCGAGGGCGACGACCCTGGCGCACTGGCCAGGGCCGCCAGGAAAGCCAAGGCGGAGGCCGCAGAAGCCGCCAGAAGGGCCGCGGCGGGCGGGGCGAACGACCAGCGAGATAAGTCCGCTAGGCGCCTGTACCACAATGTGGTGGCGTCCTACGTGGAGGTCTACGCCAAGCCCAACACCCGGCGCTGGAAGGATACGAAGAAGATCCTCGAGAAATACACGGTCCCAGAGTGGGGCGATCGGGAAATCGACACCATTCGCCGGCTGGAAATTGCGGAATTGCTGGACAAGGTTGAAGCCAACAGCGGGCGCGTGACATCCAATCACGTCCTGGCCGTGGTGCGGGCAATGATGAACTGGTTCGCCCGACGCGATGATGACTTTGTGGTGCCTATCGTGCCTGGCATGGCCAAGGGGAAGATCAGCCGGCGGGAGCGCATCCTGAACGACGCGGAAATCAAGGCGGTATGGGGGGCGGTGCCCGACCACGTTTTTGGTGCCATCGTGAAATTGCTGTTCCTGACCGCGCAGCGGCGAAGCGAGGTTGTCGCCATGCGGTGGGAGGACATAGACGAGGGCGCCAGCGGCGGCCCGCTGTGGACCATCCCAGAGGATGCGTACAAGACGGGCGTAACCCAGACCGTTCCGCTATCCGCGGCCGCCCTCGCGGTCATCAAAGCGCAAAAGCGGGTGGACAAATGCCCGTATGTGTTTTCGACCAACCATAAGACGCCGTTCCAAGGGTTCTCGAAAATGAAAACGAGCCTGGACGACAAGGCCGGCGTGAATGGTTGGGTGCTGCATGACATTCGCCGCACAGCACGCACGTTGATGGCCAGAGCGAAGATCCCCATGGACACGGCCGAACGAGTGATTGGTCATGTTCAGTCGGGCATTGTGCGGACGTACGATCGCCACGAGTACGACGAGGAAAAGCGCGCGGCGCTGGAAAGTTATGAGGTGTTGCTTAATGGCATCATTAGCGAACGCACAAACTGATTTAGCCGCTGCGGCGTATGAACTAAATGGACCTACGCAATTTTGTGGTGTTTCGAAAAACGCAACAACGATCAGTGCGCGTGTGCTGCGCGGTAGCTCTGGCGTCGATAAAAGCTCTGCAATTTCCCGCCATTTTGGGGTAAGATATTAGTATCGGTTTTCCTGTGTTGCGCGGGACTAATCGAAGCAAAGACGCCGGGCAAGGGCTGTTGCGAGGGATCAATCCCTAAAGCACCCCGGCAACTAACTGAAAACGCTGAAACCGTCGAAAACGCTGAAACCGACGCTTTAGTCGCCCGTATTTTTGGGCATCTCAGGAGGTTGCCGCATGGCGCTGTCTATCGTGGACGATTGTCTTTTGTCCTATCCCGAGCTTCGGAAGCGCGGGATTCCTTTCTCTCGCGCGTACCTCCGCCGGCTTGAGCATGCCGGCAAATTTCCCAAGCGCATCGCCTTGGGCGAGAAGCGCGTCGCCTGGTGGTCGAGTCAGTTGGACAGCTGGATCGCCGCGAAAACGAATCCCTAACCCCGCCACCCCAAGAGGAGCCCGCATCATGAACATTCGCCACAACTCATGCCGCCGGACAGATGGAAATTTTACCGTCGATTGGCCCGTCGGTCATGTAAGCGCAACTTATGAGCCTTTGTCGCTGCCATCGGACGCCCGCGTGACTGTCTCCCTGCACGGCCAGGGGCATTTGCTTGGCTCGCGCGACAACCAGACGTACGCCGTTGCGGTGGACACGGCCGGCAAGATCATTCGCGGGCCGATTGGTGCCGCCCATGTCGCCCCTCGGTACCGCTTCCTGAAACCCGATCAGCTTACCGGCAAGATCGAGCTGGACGTTCGGCCGGAATAGTCATGGATCTTGTCGAGCAACAGCATAGCGAACTCGTCAAGGTCCTGAACCACGGCCTTGCGGTGGTCGTCGAGGACAATCCGCCCACACGGGATTTAGATTTGATCCTCGAGCAACTTGAAGGCGCGGCTGCGGACGAGCCGTGGGCGTATTTCACGTCGGCGTCAGATGACGAGCAAATCGTGATTGCGGAATTGCGCGATCACCTGGACGCCATGAGCGATGACGAGCTGGTGGCGCAGGCGCGTGCCTATGGTCTGCCGGAGACCACAGAATATCGCCAATCCAGCGGGTACATGGGATTGCTCTACCGAGCGCCCAAGCCGGCGCAGCTGTTCGGTCATGAACGGATCGAGTTGGAGGACTGGCTTTCCGTCAGCCAGGCCACCGGCAGGCATTTGGCACCTGGCACCGGACGGGCAACAATTTCAGATCACCAGATTGCCAATTTGCCGGACACTGTTTTGGCACGTTGGGCGGAAAGGGGCTCTGCGAAGCTGGCGCATGAGGTTAAGGCTCGTGCGCAGATCAGTGGCGAGAAATTACCGCGCCTTTATTTCGAGAGCTTCACCGGTCTTCAGCTCGGTGAAAGCCGCCCGGAGCTGGTCCAAGGGTTTCTTGATGAAGGCGGCCTGTCTGCGATCGTGGGCGCGCCAAAGGGCGGCAAAACCGCCACCCTAACACTGTTGGCATATTGCGTTGCCAGCGGGGAACCGTTTATGGGTCGCAAGACCCGTCGGGCCCTTGTCGTTTATGTAGCTGCAGAGGGCGGCAACAGTACCCGCCGGCGGTTCTTGGCGCTGCGGGCTCACTTCGGCCTAGCTG
>JBEHXB010000141.1:0-6335 GCA_048498895.1 Pseudomonadota bacterium | reverse complement strand
GTCGAGGAGGGACGGCTGCCCGGTACCATGCATGTAATTATCTGCAGCGCGTGTGATGAAATCGATCCGCCCAGGGTTTTGACATAGCCGCGCGCACCGCCAACTGCGCCGATGGCCGGGAGCCCGGCAACGGCCTGTTGTCAGTTTCGACGCGCCATGCCGAAGCTGATGCGATCATCCATCCAGCGGGCGGAAATGGCTGCCGCAACCGATACCAGCGCGCCGAACAACAACGCGAAGGCGGTCCATAGCGAGATGACACTGGCGGCCTTGCGGGCGTTGTCGGCTGCCGCGCGCATTTCGGCCTCCGTGTTTTGCACACGAACCGTCCCCGCTTCCAGGGAAATACCGGCATCCTGCGAAACCAGATGTGCGATACGGTCCCTGTCTCGAGGGCTCAGCGCTCCCAGGTTCTGGGCCAGGATGCGCCCGGCCTCGGCCTTATCGGCGATCACCTGGGCCGAATAGGGCGCAGGCCTGAATATCTCGTCTACCCAATAGGACTGCGAGGCGGCATCGCCGTCATTGTCGCTGGCCGCACCCGCGCCGATGGCAGACCCGACCATGGTGGACGAGGCACCGATCAGAAAAAGACTTGCGACCACGGCGACCGCCCACATTGCGAAGCCGTGGGCCGCAGCACGAAACTCCTCTTCCCTGGAGGTTTCTACTTCGGGGCCTATCAGCCGTCCCACCAGGTAGCCGCCCACCGCAAAGCCGAAGGCTTCGGCGGCGAAAAAGTAGATCGCACCAAGTGTCAGGAACGTCGTTGCACCCTTGGCGGTGGCAGGAACGGTCAGAAAAGCCAGGCCCACCCCGGCCCCGAGCGTCAACAGAAAGAAGGTCGTTGCGGTCGCCGCTACTGCGCCGGCGATGGTAATTCCCCAGCTGAAACGGTTCTCCTCTTCTGCAACAATGGCGGTGGTGTCTTCGCTCAGAAACGTTGCGGTTGCCATCTGCATGTCCCCTGGTTGGCCGGTATCGGCTACGGCGAAAACACGCCAGGGCTGGAGCAGGTTCCCTGCATGGCGCAATGATATGCAACGGGCGAAGGAACTGTGCGTTCTAGCTGGCAACCCATCGGGGGACCGATATGCGATCCGGATGCCTTTGGCTGCTCGGCGTGCCGATACCCATCATTATCCTGCTTTGGCTGCTGACCGGCCACGCATAGGTTTTTTGCCGGCAATGATCATGTCTTGCGAACGCCAGGCGGATGTTCGAGCAAGCTCATGATGTCAGGCCGAATGAACTCCGCGGGCGCGCAAGGCGATCGGGATCGCCGCGCCATCAATTTTCCGATTTGATTTTGAAGATATTTGGTGGAGCCAAGCGGGATCGAACCGCTGACCTCCTGCATGCCATGCAGGCGCTCTCCCAGCTGAGCTATGGCCCCGAACCAATGGGACCGGTCTGGTAGCCGATCCCCATACGTCCCGCAACGGGCGGGATCAAAAAACCGTCAGCCTTCGTCCTTCGTGATGTCCGCGTCGATGATGCCGGTGACGTCGTCGTCTTCCTCGTCCTCGACCGCGCCCAGAAGATCGTCGTCTTCCTCGTCTTCGTCGCCCTCGACTTCGATGTCCTCGATCTCCTCGGACTCGTCGGCGTCGCGCACGCTCATGCCGGAATCGCGTTCGGCTTCCTCTTCCTCGGCTTCCTCGTCCTCATCCTCGCCGGTGGCGGAGACCTTGAGCGGGGCTTCCTCCACCGTCTCCTCTTCCTCCTCGGACTCCGCGGACTCGTCTTCTTCCTCGTCCTCGTCCTCGTCTTCGTCCTCGGTGTCCTGCGCCTGGATCACCCCGGCGCCCGCGGGTTCGGCCGCGCGGCTGCGGCGCTGCTTGAACAGCGTCTCCGGCTCGAAGCTGAAACCGCATTTGGGGCACTCGATCGGCCGCTTGGCCAGGTCGTAGAACCTGACATTGCAGCTGGGACAGGCCCGTTTGGTTCCAAGATCTGCCTTGACCAAGATGTGCATCCCGTGAAGAAGAGGATTTCGGAGGGGCGCGTTTGCCACGGGTTGCCCCGCCTGTAAAGGTCTTTCCTTCAAGCCGTCCCGCAGCGCTTCTGTCATATATTCCGGCAATTCCATGAGCCACGCCCAGTCCTCAGAAAATGCCCGCCCGCTCGGAGCCCGAAAAAGCCCGCCGCTGACGGGGGTAGCCGAGGTTCCGGGCGACAAGTCCATTTCTCAGCGGGCGCTGATCCTGGGCGCCCTGGCCGAGGGAGAAACCCGGATTACCGGGCTTCTGGAGTCCGGCGATGTCCACTCCACCGCCGGGGCCTTGCGCGGGCTGGGCGCCAGCCTGACCCAGGATGGGCCGGGCCGCTGGCGGGTGGTCGGCACCGGAGTGGGTGGCTGGAAAAGCCCGGCCGAGCCCCTGGACTTCGGCAATTCCGGCACCGGCTCGCGGCTGGTGATGGGGGCGATGGCCACAACCCCCATCACGGCGGTGTTCACCGGTGACGCATCGCTGCGCTCGCGCCCGATGGCGCGGGTGGTGGAGCCGCTGCTGGCTTTCGGCGTGCGCTATGAGGGGCAGGGCCCCAAGGCGCTGATGCCGCTGACGCTGCACGGCGCGGCGCGGGCGCAGGCAATCGAGACACATGTGAAGACGGCGTCCGCCCAGGTGAAATCCGCCTTGCTGCTGGCGGCGCTGAACGCGCAAGGGCCCACCCGCATCCGCCAGGACGTGCTGACCCGCGACCACAGCGAGAAGATGCTCAAGGCGTTCGGCGCCGATATCACCGTTACCGCGCTCAGCGAAGGTGGAGAGGTCATCACCATCAACGGCCCCGCGCGGCTGACCGGCAGCGCGGTGGAAGTGCCGCGCGATCCTTCGTCCGCCGCCTTTCCCCTGGTGGCGGCGCTGATCGTGCCCGGCTCGCGGGTCGAATTGCCGGCCATCCTGCTCAATCCCCGCCGCACCGGCCTGATCGAGACCTTGCTGGAGATGGGCGCGGACATCCGCATCCAGAACCGGCGCACCAGCGGCGGCGAGGAGATCGGCGATCTGATCGTCCACCACAGCAGGCTGAATGGCGTCACCGTGCCGGCGTCGCGCAGCGCCTCCATGATCGACGAATATCCCATCCTGGCGGTGGCCGCCGCCTTCGCCGTCGGCGAGACGCGGATGCTGGGACTGGAGGAACTGCGGGTAAAGGAAAGCGACCGGCTGGCCGCCGTCGCGGCGGGCCTTGCTGCCAACGGCGTGCCCCACACCATCGAGAATGACGACCTGATCGTGCACGGACTGGGGCCGGACGGCGTGCCGGGCGGCGGCATGGTCGCCACCCACATGGATCACCGCATCGCCATGAGCTTCCTGACCATGGGGCTGGCGTCGCACCAGCCGGTGACGGTGGACGATGTGACCATGATCGCCACCTCGTTTCCCGAATATATGGACCTGATGAAGGGCCTGGGCGCGGAGTTTACGGAGCGCCCCACCAAAGAAACCGGTGCGGTGTCGGCATGAGCATCGTGATTGCGGTCGATGGCACCGCGGCAAGCGGCAAGGGTACCCTGGCCAGGAAGCTGGCGGCCCATTACGGCTTTGCCCATCTGGACAGTGGCGCCCTTTACCGGCTGACCGCGCTGGCGGTGCTGGCAGGCGGAGGCGATCCCGCCAACGAAGCGGATGCGCTGCAGGGCGCCCGCTCGATAGACCTGTCCATGATGGGCGATCCGGCCATCCGCACAGATGTGGTGGGCCAGGCCGCCAGCAAGGTGGCCGGTATCGGCGCGGTGCGCGCCGCGCTGCTCGATTTCCAGCGGGATTTTCTGGCCCATCCGCCCGGCGGCAGCCCTGGCGCGGTGATGGACGGGCGCGACATCGGCACCGTTATCGCGCCCAACGCCACCGCCAAGCTCTATGTCGATGCCCGCCCGGAGCTGCGGGCCCATCGCCGCCGGCTGGAACTCTCCGCCATGGGCATCGACCGCGACGAGGCGGACCTGTTGCGGGAATTGGTGGCGCGCGATGCCGCCGACAAGGCCCGGCCGATCTCGCCCCTGAAGCAGGCCCCGGACGCCGCCTTGCTCGATACCTCCGATTTGGGTATAGAGCCTGCGTTCGCGGCGGCCCTCGCCCTGGTCGAACCAAAGATTCGCGCCGCTCTAGAGGGCATGCTCAAGGATCGCCACAGGGGTTAAAGGAGACCCGGCGGCCTTAAGGGCACTCCGCTTACCCTATCCAGAAACCAACCCGCCCGGGATTGCGCCCTCACATGGCCTGTTCCGGGAAGACCGCGGCCCCAAACGGCCGTCGGCATGATGATTTTTCAGGAACTTTTCATGGCTCGTGCCGCAACCCTCGCCAAGACAGAAGCCTCCATTGCCGCTCCCTCCCGCGAAGATTTCGCGGCCATGCTGGAGCAGTCCTTCGAGACCCAGAGCCCCCAGGAAGGTTCGGTCATCAAGGGCACCATCGTTTCCATCGAAAACGATTTCGCCGTCGTCGATGTCGGCCTGAAGACCGAGGGCCGCATCTCCCTCAGGGAATTCGCCATGCCGGGCGTGCCCGCCGACATCAAGGTGGGCGACACCGTCGAGGTCTATCTGGAGCGGGTCGAGAACGCGCTGGGCGAAGCTGTACTGTCGCGCGACAAGGCCCGCCGCGAGGAAAGCTGGATCAAGCTGGAAAAGGCCTTCAACGACCAGGCCCGCGTCACCGGCGTGATCTTCGGCCGCGTCAAGGGCGGCTTCACCGTCGACCTGGACGGCGCCGTGGCCTTCCTGCCCGGCTCGCAGGTTGACGTGCGCCCGATGCGCGACGTCGGCCCGCTGATGAACCAGCCGCAGCTGTTCCAGATCCTGAAGATGGACCGCCGCCGCGGCAACATCGTGGTCAGCCGCCGCGCCGTGCTGGAGGAACGCCGTGCCGAGGAGCGGACGTCGCTCGTCGCCAGCCTGCAGGAAAAGCAGGTGGTCGAGGGTGTGGTGAAGAATATCACCGACTATGGCGCCTTCGTGGATCTGGGCGGCGTGGACGGCCTGCTGCATGTCACCGACATCGCCTGGCGGCGCGTCTCGCACCCGACCGAGGTGTTGCAGGTCGGCCAGACCGTCACCGTGCAGATCATCAAGATCAACCATGAGACCCAGCGCATCAGCCTGGGCATGAAGCAGCTGCAGACCGATCCGTGGGAAGGCGTCGCCGCCAAATACCCGGTCGGCGTGCAGTTCAAGGGCAAGGTCACCAACGTCACCGACTATGGCGCCTTCGTGGAGCTGGAGCCGGGCGTCGAGGGCCTGGTTCATGTGTCCGAGATGTCCTGGGTCAAGAAAAACATGGCCCCCTCCAAGCTGGTCACGCCCGGCACGGAAGTGGATGTGCAGGTGCTGGAGGTCGACTCCAACAAGCGCCGCATCAGCCTGGGCCTGAAGCAGACCCAGGAAAACCCCTGGAGCGCCTTCACCGCCAACCATCCGGTCGGCAGCACCATCGAGGGCGAGATCAAGTCGATCACCGAATTCGGCCTGTTCATCGGCGTGGATGCGGAGATCGACGGCATGGTCCACCTGTCCGACCTCAGCTGGTCCAAGTCGGGCGAGGAAGCCATCAAGGACTATCAGAAGGGCCAGGTGGTCAAGGCCAAGGTGCTGGACATCGATGTCGAGAAGGAGCGCGTCTCGCTGGGCATCAAGCAGCTCGAATCCGACCCGATCGAGAAGGCCGGCGCCGGCGGCAGCCCGCTGCGCAAGGGCCAGGTGGTCACCGGCACGGTCATCGAGGTCAATGACGGCGGCATCGAGGTGGAACTGGAAGGCGGCGTGCGCTCCTTCATCCGCCGCGCCGACCTGGCCCGCGACCGCAACGACCAGCGGCCCGAACGCTTTGGCAAGGGCGAAAAGGTCGACGCCATGGTCACCACCATCGACAAGAACAGCCGCAAGGTTTCGCTGTCCATCAAGGCCCGCGAAGTGGCCGAGGAGAAGGAAGCCGTCGAGCAGTATGGCTCCTCCGACAGCGGCGCCAGCCTGGGCGACATCCTGGGTGCGGCCCTGAAGCGGAAGACCAAGAAGGACGAATAGTCCGGCCCCTGCTCATCTCGAAGCAATCAAGGCGCGAGGGCCCATGCCCCCGCGCCTTTTTTGTCGCCTTCGCGCATCTTGTGCGCGCGAACCGCTCACAGCTTTTTCGAGAATCGGATTAGATCGCCATCGTCACTATCTCTTGAGGAGTTGAAGTCATGGCTATGAAGAAGGCGGCTGCGGCCCCTGACATGCTTGCGCCCGCCATCCCGGCACTGGCGCCGGCGCCGGTGAAGAAGGCGAAGAAGAAGCGGAAGGCCAAAAAGGCGGCCAAGGCCGCCCCGAAGGCCAAGAAGGC
>JBEHXB010000140.1:0-6407 GCA_048498895.1 Pseudomonadota bacterium | reverse complement strand
GCGGCTGGCGGCGCGCTTTTTTCCCCAGTCCGGCGAAAGCGTTTCCCTCCACGCCGCCATCCACGACATGTACGATTCCAAGCGGCGGCTGGCCCTGTCGGCGGCGTTTCACCTTCTGGCCTGGGTGGGGGCGGGCGGCGGCACCTTCATTTCCTTCTGGCTGGTCGGCGGCCGGATCGGGCTGTTCAATGCGATCGCGCTGGAGGCGCTGCTGTCGACCATCCGCTCGGTGGCGGCATTCGTGCCTGCCGCCATTGGCGTACAGGAAGCGGGCTATGCGATGCTGGCGCCGCTGTTCGGCCTGACCCCGGAAATGGGGCTGGCTGTGTCGCTGCTCAAGCGCGCGCGAGAGATAACCCTGGGGGTTCCGGCCCTGATCTATTGGCAGGGCGTGGAAGGGCGAGCCGCGTTCCGCGTAGCGGATGAGCCGTCCAGTGGACGGGCGAAAGCGGCGAGCGCCGCGAGCACGAGCGAGCGGCCGGGGGGAAAACTGTGAGTGACACGGTTCTTGTCACCGGCGCGACCGGCTTTGTCGGCTCGGCGGTGGCGCGGGCCCTGGTGGCGCGCGGCTTCCATGTGCGCGCCCTGATGCGCGCCAATGCCAACCGCCTGAATATCGCACGCCTGAACTGTGAGCCGGTCATCGGCGACATGCGCGATGAAGAGTCGATGGCCGCCGCCCTGAAGGGCGCCCGCTTCCTTTTCCATGTCGCCGCGGACTACCGGCTGTGGGCAAAGGACCCGCACGAGATCGAGCACAACAACCTGCAGGGCGTGCGCGCCACCATGCAGGCCGCGCTGTGGGCCGGAGTGGAGCGCGTGGTCGATACCTCCTCGGTCGCGGCGCTGAAGCCCGGCAGGAGCGGAGAAAACCGCGGGGCGGTGGATGAAACCGCCCGCCACACGCCGCAAACCGTTATCGGCGCCTACAAGCGCAGCAAGCTGATGGCGGAGCGCGAGGTCGAACGCCTTATCGCCGAAGAAAGGCTGCCCGCCGTCATCGTGGCGCCCTCCACGCCCGTGGGCGCGCACGACGTCAAGCCCACCCCTACCGGCCGCATCATCGTCGAGGCGGCGAAGGGGCGCCTGCCCGCCTTTGTCGATACCGGGCTGAACCTGGTGCATGTCGATGACGTGGCCGAAGGCCATCTTCTGGCGCTGGATCGCGGGCGGATCGGCGAGAATTATATCCTGGGCGGCAGCGACGTGATGCTTCAGGAGATGCTGGGCGACATTGCCTTCCTGTCGGGCCGCAGGCCCCCGACCATCAAGCTGCCGCGCGCGCCCCTGTTTCCGCTGGCATGGGCGGCCGAGACGGCGGCGCGCTTCACCGGCAGGGAACCTTTCCTGACCGCCGACGCACTGCGCATGTCGCGCTATCGCATGTTCTTCAGTTCCGCCAAGGCGGAGCGCGAGCTTGGCTATCGCGCCCGGCCCTGGCACGAGGGGATCAGGGATGCGCTGTCCTGGTTCGCCCGGAACGGATACCTCACATGATCGCGGCGATTGTGTTCGCCTTCCTGCCGCTGGCGGTTTGGCTTTACCTGCTGCTGCTGCGCGATGGCTTCTGGCGCATGCGCGAGCGCGACACGCTGCCGGTGGCCGAGCCCGCATCCTGGCCCGCCGTGGTGGCGGTGGTGCCGGCCCGCAACGAAGCCGACGTGATCCAGCACAGCCTCTCCACCCTGATCGCCCAGGATTATCCGGGCGACCTGCGCATCATCCTGGTGGACGACCAGTCCGATGACGGCACGGGCGAGCTGGCCCGGGCCCTTGATCCGGCAAAGGTCACGGTGTTGACCGGCGCCCCCCGGCCGCAGGGCTGGACCGGAAAGCTCTGGGCCATGCACCAGGGCTGCGACCAGGCGGGCGCGCGCGCGGCGGAATTCATCTGGTTCACCGACGCCGACATCGCCCACAGCCCCGACAATCTGCGCCACCTGGTGGCGCGCGCGCAGGCAGATAACAAGGTGCTGGTTTCGCTGATGGCGCGGCTGAACTGCCGCACCACGGCCGAGCATTTCCTGATCCCCGCCTTTGTCTTCTTCTTCGACATGCTCTACCCCTTCGGCGCGGTGAACGATCCGGCGCGCAAGACCGCCGCCGCCGCCGGCGGCTGCATGCTGGCGCGCCGTTCCGCGCTGGACTCCGCGGGCGGGATCGCGGCCATCAGGAACCAGATCATCGACGATTGCGCGTTGGCCCGCATCATGAAGGCGCAGGGCCCGATCTGGCTGGGACTGACCGACCGCGCGGTGTCCTTGCGTCCCTATCCGCGCATTTCCGACATCGCCCACATGGTGACGCGCAGCGCCTATGCCCAGCTTTCCTATTCGCCGCTGCTGCTGGCGGGCACCTTGCTGGGCCTGGTGCTGATGTATCTGGCGCCCGTGGCGACAGCCTTGTTTGCGTGGAACATCCCGCAGCTTGCCGGCTGGCTTGCCTGGCTTGTAATGGCGGTGATGTTCGTGCCCATCCTGCGCTTCTACCGGCTCTCCTGGTTCTGGGGATTTGCGTTGCCGCTGATCGGTCTGTTCTATGCCGGCTTCACCCTGCAATCGGCGATCCAGCACTGGTCCGGGCGCGGCGGCATGTGGAAGGGCCGGGCCCAAGCCTCCGAGATAAAGGCATCCGAATTGAAGGCGCAGCCATGAGCGACATCGCCGCGCTGCAGTCCGGCAAGGGCCACAAGGACGAGAATTTCCCCGTCGCCTCGGTGCTGATCGCGCCGCGCCACCGCCCGCCGGTGCTGGCGTTCTACCGCTTTGTGCGCATGGCCGACGATGTCGCCGACCATCCCACCGCCCCGGCGGATGAAAAGCTGGCGCTTCTGGAGACGATGCGCGCCAGCCTGGAGGGCGAAAGCGATGCGGTGCGCGAAGGCGTCACCCTGCGCGCCGTGCTGGCCGAACGGGATCTTTCGCCGGTCCATGCGCTGGACCTTCTGGAGGCGTTTCGCCGCGATGTCACCAAATCGCGCTATGCCGGCTGGGATGAGCTGATCGACTATTGCCGCTACAGCGCCATGCCGGTGGGACGCTTCGTGCTCGACGTTCATGGCGAATCGCCCGCGCTGTGGCCGGCCAATGATGCCTTGTGCGCGGCACTGCAGGTCATCAATCACTTGCAGGACTGCGGCAAGGATTACCGCACCCTGAACCGGGTCTACATTCCCGAAGATGCGCTGGCCGCCGCCGGCATCGGCGTCGAGGCGCTTGCCGCGGACCGCGCGGGCCCCGCGCTCAGGGACGTGATCGCCGGGCTGGCCGGCAAGACCGCGGGGCTGCTGGATGGATCGCGGCCCTTCGCCGGCGCCATCCGGGATTTGAGGCTTGCGCTGGAAGTTGATCTCATTCAAACCCTCGCCGGGGATCTCAATCGCATGCTGATGACCCGTGATCCGCTGTCCCAACCCGTGCACCATTCCAGGTCCGACGCCGTGCGCCTGTTCCTGGCGCGGCTGCCGGGCTTTGCGTTGATGCGCCTGAAGAATCGCAGATGAGCAGCACCGAGTCCCTCGATTCCAGTCAGTCCAAGGCGGTACGCAAGAAAGCGTCCGGCAGTTCCTTCTACATCGCCATGCGGCTGATGCCGCAGGACGAACGCGAGGCGATGTTCGCCATCTATGCCTTCTGCCGCAAGGCAGACGACATCGCCGATGACGGCGTCGGCACCAGGAGCGAGCGCCATGACAGGCTGGAAAACTGGCGCGCCGATCTTGCCTCGCTCTATGCCGGGCGCGCGCCGGGCCTGGCTGCCTTCCTGGCGCCCGCGGTCGCGCGCTATGGGTTGCGGCTGGAAGATTTCAATGCCGTGCTGGACGGCATGGACATGGACGTGGCGGAAGACATTGTCGCCCCCGACCTGGCGACACTGGATCTCTATTGCGATCGCGTCGCCAGCGCGGTGGGCCGCCTGTCGATCAAGGTGTTCGGGATGGAGGAAGGACCCGGCTTCGCGCTGGCCCATCACCTGGGCCGGGCGCTGCAACTGACCAATATCCTGCGCGACGTCGACGAGGACGCCTCGGTGGGCCGCCTCTACCTGCCGCGCGAATATCTGCAGGATGCCGGCATCACGGCGCTGGATCCGAAAGCCATTGTCGCCAGCCCCTGCATCGACGGGGTGTGCCGGCGCGTCGCCCTGATGGCGCATCATCACTACGACCAGGCGCGCGCGATCCTGGATGCCAGGCCCGGCGGCCGGCTTCGCACCCCGCGCCTGATGGGCGCGGTCTATTCCGAGATCCTGGCAGCCAGCGAGGCGGCCGGATTCGCCGCGCCGCGCCGTCGCGTCTCGCTGCCGAAATCGCGGCTGCTGATGCTGGCAATCCGCCAGGGCATTTTCGGATGAAGGGCATCCTCGGATGAGCGGGCGCGCCTTTGTGATCGGGGCCGGGCTGTCCGGCCTCGCCGCGGCCACGCGCCTGGCCGGCAAGGGCACGCCGGTCACGCTGGTCGAAGCCGCCGGCCAGGCGGGTGGGCGCTGCCGCTCCTATCACGATGCCGCGCTGGACATGGTCATCGACAACGGCAACCACCTGGTGCTGTCCGGCAATCGCGCGGTGCACGATTATCTGGCGCACACCGGCGCGCGGGACGCGCTGACGGGCCCGGCGCGGGCGGAATTTCACTTTGTCGATCTGGCCACCGGCACGCGCTGGACGCTGAAGCCGGATGAAGGCGCCTTGCCGCTGTGGGTGACGCAGGGGGCGCGGCGCGTCCCCGGCACTTCGGCAAGGGATTATGCCGCCTATCTGCCGCTGCTGTGGGCGGGTGGCGACGCGACTGTGGGGGAGCGTGTGCCGGTCAGGGGCGCGCTGTGGGAACGGCTGATGCGGCCCTTGCTGCTGGCGGCGCTGAACACCGAGCCGGAGCAATCCTCGGCGGCGCTGGCGGGCGCCATCGTGCGCGAGACACTGGCAAAAGGCGGCCGCCATTACCGGCCGCGCATTGCCCATCCCACTCTGGCGGCGGCCTTTGTCGATCCGGCACTGGCGTTTCTGTCCGCGCATGGCGCCACGGTGAAACTGGGTTCGCGCCTGCGCGCGTTGACGCTGGCCGGGCGCGGCGTGACGGCGCTGGATCTGCCCGATGGCGTGCAGCCCATTGGTCCGGCCGACGCGGTGGTGCTGGCAGTGCCGCCCTGGGTGGCGCGCGATCTTCTGCCCGGTGTGATGGTGCCAAACGAGTTCCGCGCCATCGTCAATGGCCATTTCCGCATCGCGCCGCCGCATGAATTCCTGCCGCAGGATGGCGCGCCCGCGATGCTGGGGGTGATCGGCGGCACCGTCGAATGGATTTTCGTCTTTTCGGATCGCATCTCGGTCACGGTCAGCAGCGCCGACGCCATCGCCGACCGCCCGCGTGAGGAACTGGCCGCGCTGCTGTGGGCCGACGTGACCAAAGCCCTGAAGATCGACGCGCCGCTGCCTACCTGGCAGATCGTCAAGGAAAAGCGCGCCACCTTCGCCGCCACCCCCGCCCAGAATGCGCGCCGCCCGCCCGCGCGCACCCAGTGGCGCAACCTGTTCCTGGCCGGCGACTGGACGGCGACGGGCCTTCCCGCCACCATAGAGGGCGCGCTGCGTTCGGGTGAAAAGGCGGCAGCTTTGGCTCTCAAGCATCTGGCCCTATAGTCCGGTCCCGCGATGAACCAGCTCAACCCCGCCGAGTTCCTTGAAGTGGAAGGCGCAATCCGCGCCGCCACCGACGCCATCCTCGCGCAGCAGCGGCCGGACGGACACTGGGTCTATGAGCTGGAGGCCGACGCCACCATCCCCGCCGAATATGTGCTGCTGGTCCACTGGCTGGGCGAGGCGCCCAATCTGGAGCTGGAACGCAAGATCGGCGTCTATCTGCGCCGCATCCAGGGCAGCCATGGCGGCTGGCCGCTCTATCATGAAGGCGCCTTCGACATTTCCGCGACGGTGAAGGCCTATTTCGCGCTGAAGATGATCGGCGATCGTCTCGATGCGCCGCACATGGTCCGCGCCCGCGATGAGATCAGAAAGCGCGGCGGCGCCATCAAGGCCAATGTCTTCACCCGCATCCTTCTGTGCCTCTACGGCGAGGCATCGTGGAACGATGTGCCGACCGTGCCGCCGGAACTGATCCTGTTGCCGCGCTGGTTTCCCGTCCACCTTTCCAAGATGAGTTACTGGGCGCGCACGGTGATCGTGCCGCTCTTGGTGCTGTGCGCGCTCAAGCCCGTGGCGAAAAACCCGCGCGGCGTCCATGTGCCCGAACTGTTCGTGCCGGGCGTGCCCGCCGCCAGCCCCCGCGCCCCGCACCAGAGCGCCGGCTGGTCGGCATTCTTCGGTGCGCTGGACAAGGTGCTGAAGCTCGTGCCGTGGCCGAAAGGGGCGCGCGCAAAGGCCATCGAGAAGTGCCGCGCCTGGACCAGCG
>JBEHXB010000139.1:0-6413 GCA_048498895.1 Pseudomonadota bacterium | reverse complement strand
CCAGGGATTCTCCTGATAGCCCGCGAACATTACAGGCGATCGAAGCTGGCCATGCGTGATCTCCGCCTCCAGCCACGCGCGATACTCCGGCTCAAGCACCGGACCGACCAGCACCAGCACGAGATCTGGATGACGCCGCACCAGAGAAGCCATTTGTTCGATCAAGAATAGCTGGTCCTTGCGCGCGCAGATCCCCCCCACACTCACGAACACGGTCGCGCTTTGCGGGATCTGGAGCTTGCGTCGCGCAGCGGCGCGCGTTTCCTGCGAGGGCGCGGGCGGAATTGTGATTCCGATAGGCACCAGCACCGACTTAGCACGCGGCGCCACCTGGTTGTTCTCCACGAACAGCCGCGGGCTGATGGCCACGAACATGCTGATCATCTGGCTCAGCACGCGCACCAGCGGACGAAAGAGCGGCCGGTAGGTGCCCACAAGGCCGGGGATACTGTCGTCCAATGTCGCGGAAAGAACCACTCGTCGCCTGAAAATGCGCAGCAACGCGCTTGCCGCAAAGCTGCGGTCGACATGAGTATGGTAATGCACGGTGGAAAATCGGGTGGCATGGCACGCTAGCCAGCCCACCAGCTTCGTCTGTCCGACCGGGCCGCCTTCACTGAGGAAGTGCACGGCCGCCAGCCCTGGCGGCGGCGCGAAATTTTGGGGGCGCCCGGTCGTCGTCACGGCGACCTCGTGAACGACATCTGGCCTCAGACGCTGGAAAACAGGCGCAAGCCGCTCGAGGAAAATTCCTTCGCCGGTGAAATCCGGTCGGAAATATTTGAACACGTGCAGTACGCGGTCCGGATTCACGACATCCTCCGCGAGACCAGTCTTTGATGCAACCCAGTCAGATGCGCGGCCAACCCCACGACCAGCCACCGGGTCAACCGGGGCCAGGAGGCCAGCATCACCTTCAACCGCGCGCGCAAATTCAGATCCGATGGCGACAGTTTCTTCGCCAGCGACGGAACCAGGTCATAATCCCCGGCGGCAAACGCCAGTTCCAGCGCCTGGCGCGTGCGAACACAGATCTGCTCCTCAATGATAGAGGCGGCGGCGACCGCGGCAGCGCCGTGATGGGCTCTCGCATGACGCAGGATCGCGATTTCTCCCAGAAGATTAGCGAGCTGGCTGGCGCTGTAGTTATTCCGGTGGCGGCGGATCCCCACCAGTGCGTCCTCAATCATTCCGGCCGGGGAATGTGCCGCGCAACGCAGGACGAATTCGAAATCTTCGCTTCCCATCCGGCCAAAGCGCGTATCGTAACCGCCGATAGCATCGAACAGGCGCCGCGATACCAGCAAGGTGGAATGGAATACCGGCTGGAAGCGCAGCACACTGGCGTACAGCGGCTCAGCCAGTATCTTGCCGCCTGCCACGACCGTTGCGGAAATTCGCTGCCAGAACTCTGGCGGCGCGGATTCGAATTTCGTGGAGGTTTCCCAACGCCCATCCCGCACCAGCCGAAAATTGCCGAATATGAAGCCCAGCCCCGGCGCAGCGGCGGCGAGGCGCAGTGCGCGGCCAAGATAAGTGGGGTGCCACAGATCGTCGCTGTCGCAGAACCACAGCCAGTCGCCGGTTGCCAGCGAGGCGCCAAGGTTGCGTGCCGCCGGCGCGCCGCCATTTGCGGTGCGCACATAGCGAACCTTGCCGCAGAACCGGGCCGCGACCCCCGCAATATTTTCGTCGGAGCCGTCATCCACCACAATCACCTCGTGCGGCGGCATGCGCTGCGCCATCAGCGAACGCAATGTCTCCTCAAGCAGCCCGGCGCGGTTGTAAGCCGGCACGATGGCGCTGACACGCATTCCGGAACTAGGCACCGAGCTGCCTCCTCGCGGCGAGGGTGGCATCTATGAGCAGCTGATAGCGCGCCGTCATGTCGCTGGCGCGATAGACGCTGCGCACGCGCTTGCGATTTGCGCTGCCGATCCCGGCACGCAGTCCGGGGTCGGCGACCAGGCCGGCCAATGCCTGACTCAGCGCCTCATCCCTGCGCGGTACGATAAATGGGCGATTCTCATCCGATACCATCTCCCGGACGTCGCCTACATCCAGTGACGCAACGGGCAGACCCGCATCCATCGCCTCCAGAACGGCGAACGGCATCTGCTCGGTATCGCTGGACAGCGCCAGGATGTCGGACTGCATAACGATGCTGCGTGCGTCGCTGCGCCGGCCCAGAAGCCGCAGATGCGGCAGAACGCCAAGCCGTTCGGCCTCGCGCATCACAGCATCCTGCTCCGGCCCGTCCCCCACCAGAATAAGCACCGCCTTGCCCGCCAGCGGAGCGAACGCCCTCAGCAGCCGCAGGGGGTTTTTTTCGCGTCGCAACGCCCCCGTCCAAACAATGCGGCACAGATCGCGCGGAAATTCGAGCCCCAGTTTCTCGATGGGAATCCCGCCACGGTCGCAGGGAATGATGCCGTTGGGAATATGGTGCACCTTGCGGGCAGCTATTCCCCAGCTCTTGGTCGCAATATTCGACAGAACCCGGGACGGCACCGCGACACTGCTATGGCGCAGCGCCAGACGGCGCGTCCAGATGCGACGCTGAAACTGACGCGCGCTCTCCTCCGGTCCGAAGCCGTCCTCGTGGTGAAGATGAGGCAAGCGCCCACCGTTGGCGAGCGCCCACTCAATCGCGCCCCAGTTATACGTCAGAAGAGCATCCGGCGCGATCGATTCCAGCATACTGCGGATCCGCAGAAGCCGCGAGGCAAGTCCCCTGCCGCCGGGCGACACGGAAAGCGCGGTCACGGGCGCATCTCCAGGCAGGAGGGTTGCGGCGCTCCAGCCGCCATCCAGCGAGACAATAGTGTGGTCGAACAAATGACCCAGCCGCTTCACCAGCGTGGCGAAGCGCACCTGCGATCCGCCAATATCAAAACTGGGAAAGATGTGAAGCAACCGCGGCGGCCGACTGGTAGGCACGCAGTCCGGCTCGAAGAACGCTGTAGGCGGCATGATTAACGTGCGCCCTCCGCGAACAGGATTACACGCACCGTCCGCACAAGGATGGCGATGTCCAGAAACATGTCGTTGTTTTTGACGTAATAGAGGTCATAGGCCAGCTTTTGGCGAGCATCGTCGACGGATGCGCCATAGGGATAGTTGACCTGGGCCCAACCCGTGATCCCGGGTTTCACCCGGTGGCGCAACTCATAATACGGAATCATTTCGCGCAGCTGTTCCACGAAGAACGGCCGCTCCGGCCGTGGACCGATGAAACTCATGTCGCCGGCAAGTACATTGATGATCTGGGGAATTTCGTCGATGCGCGCCTTGCGTATGAAACGCCCTATACGGGTGACGCGGCTGTCGCCGGCGCCAGCCCATTTGGGCACCCCATCGCTCTCGGCATCGGTGCGCATGCTGCGGAATTTCCACACCCGGAAGATCCGCCCGTTCAAACCCACACGCTCCTGCCGATAGAAGATCGGCCCGGGACTCTCCAACCGTATGGCCAGGATGGTGGCGAGGATGAGCGGCAGGAAAAGAACCAGGAATGCCAGGCTGACAGCGAAATCGGCTGCGCGCTTGAGCGCACGTTGAGGCTGGTTAAGCAGGAATCCGTCCGAAAAGGCAAACCAGTCCGGCCCGGCATGAAGAAAATCGACCTGGCCCGACTCCCGCTCCCAGAAGGTCATAAAACCGGTTACGGCGATACCATGCAGCTTGCACTCCAGCAGCTCATACATCGGCAGGGAACGCATGTCCCTGGTGGCAACAACTATCTCGTCCACCCGTAGGGACCGCGCGACCGCCAGCAATGGCGTTTCGCTCTGCACATGCAGAGCCAGATTGCCACTGGTGGCGATGGCCGCCGGGACGGGAGGCGGAGCAACGGTGCGCACATGCCGCAGATGGGCCTGATCGGACCCCTCCAGGAAATTCGTCAGCCGGTCGGCGATCTCACCGTTTCCCAGAACCAGGATTCGCCGGCGCACAAAAGGTTTGCTCAGCAGCCAGATCATGGCCGCCCGCACGGTGAAAAGCAGCATCATGAAGATTGTAATGGCCAGCGTGAGGACGCCGACATACCAGCCGAACGGAAGACCGGCCAGAAACTTGGTCAGCGCAAAGACCGCCACCGTCGGGATCAGCAGCAATTGCCAGGCCAGAAGGAAGCGCTTGAGAAAGGGGGCAAAGCCCTTGAGCGTTTCTGCCGTATAAAGGCCGGACGACGTGGTCACCAACAGGAAGGCCGCCGTCAGCAAAAGCGCCCTGACCGGGTCCAGCCCCGCCACCGCGCCCATGTAACAGCCCTTGCAATGGTTGGTGAGCGAGAGAGTATAGAGGACCGACAAGAACAGAGACGCATCCAGCCCGGCAAGCAGGACAAACGGCAGGGCGATATAGCGTCCGAAAATCTTCACTGCGACCGTCCGTGAGCCGGCCAGTGCGCCACGACATCAGTATTGGCTAGCCCGGACCGTGCACCCCCAGAATTTCCGCAAACCGGTAAGCGGCGCGACCCCACTAATTGGTAGCGGGTAGCTGGCCGCCCCGACCTTAACGGTTACACGTGCATGATCCGCACATCGATTTTTTTGAATCAAACCGTACGCAACATCATTAACGGCCCAATGCGGGAGCTCGAAAAAAACCGACTTTAGTGAGGCCGCAACGCAGGTTGGGAAGTTCCGTACGAGGTCCGGCAAATGAATATTTTCTGACAGCAAAATTATCGCTTGGAACAAACCACTTTGTCTCAAGCCGAACAGATTTGAGACCAACATGGTGTTAATTGTATGTTAAGGATTTTGATCCGCTCACAATAGAAAGCGGGCTGGGGTGACAATGAAGACGGCAGATTTCAGCGGGCCATATTCCGCACAACGGCTTCCCATTACCTCCGGAAATCGGATGCTGCAGGCCCTCCCGCCCGCCATCCTCTCCCAGCTCATTCCTTATATGGAGCGGATCGAGTTGCGGCGTGACGAAGTGCTCGCGGAGGCGCACAGCACCATGTCACGGGTTCACTTCATCGAACACGGTCTGACGCTTTTCACCAAGATGATGAGCGACGGACGCAGCACGATGATAGCTTCCGTCGGCCGCGAAGGCATGACGATGCCCAACATTCTCGGCGGCGCGCACCGAACCGGCGTGGAATGTGTCGTGCTGATTCCGGGGACAGCTCTCAGCATCGACCGCTCGGTCCTGTTCGGGCTGGCGCTGAAATCACCGCAGCTTGGCCAGATGCTCCAGCAATACAGCCTGTTCATGAACGAGCAGATCACGCAGATCTCCGCCTGCAACCGCCTTCACTCGCTGGAGCAGCGGTATGCCCGCCTTCTGCTTACTGTGCACCAGAACGCCGAAGGCCGGCCTTTCACGCTGACGCAGGAAATGATGGCCATCACGCTGGGTGCGCAGCGTCCGCACATTTCCGTGGTCGCCACCCAGTTTCGAAAGAAAAACCTGATTGAGTATCGCCACGGCCAGATGCAGGTGATCAACCCCGAACGTCTGCGCCTGGCGTCATGCGAGTGTCACGACATACTCAAGGACGGCACCGAGGAAATGTACCTGCCGCTACCGAGCGGCATTCCCTCCAGCCATCTGTTTCACGAGGGCGTGATCTGCGAATCCGGCTGCGCCCGCCCGCGCTGATCGGGCAGCCTCATCCCCATTCTTCTTTGTTACGTTGTCCAATCCAGGACGGAGTCTTGCGCTCGGGCATGCCAAACTTTCTGTACAGAACGATCGTGCTCGAAATTGCACGACACAATGGGAATGGTTAGGGGCTGCGTAAAGGCATGCAATACGGAATTCCGATATTAAACGACGTCGCCAAGAACTGGCTGGAACAGGTATCAATCTCCCTGTTCCTTGTGTCCGACGATTTGCGGGTGATCTGGGTTAACGCCAGCGGGCGCAGCATGATGAAGCAGCTGGGGCTCAGGCAGGATTCGTTCGGCGTGGTCCGGGGCAACACGCGCGAGAAAGAACTGGCGGTGCAGAATGCCAGGCGCCTGCTGCAGCACGCCGTCGCCGATCGCGCAAACTGGAAGAACGGCACCACCACGCTTAGCACGGCGGACTATCCCAATGGGCAGGTGCAGCTCTACGCGCTCTCCATCAACGGGATATCGCTGATCGGCTGCGCCGTTACCACGGCGGGCAGCGAGGCAAGGGACATCTCCGCGATGTTGACCGAGTATGGCCTGACTTCGACCGAGAAAAAGGTCGTCGGCATGCTGACACGCGGTGCGACCGCCAGCGAGATCGCCCGCACCAATGGCAGCTCGCTACTGACCATTCGCACGCACATCAAGCGCATCTACGCAAAAATGGGCGTGCACTCCCGCGAAAAAATGTTCGCGCGGCTTAGCACGACCCCGAGCGGTCCAAGCTTGGGCAGTCCGTGAGCCGCGGCGCGGGATTGCGGGGCCAGTACA
>JBEHXB010000138.1:0-6458 GCA_048498895.1 Pseudomonadota bacterium | reverse complement strand
ACATTCTCGATCTGAACTTCGGATCGTGATGTCTTCACGCCCAGCGGCTCAAGGCGTTTGAGAGAGCGTGACAAGGTTGCGGGCGTCACGCCCAGATGCGCGGCGAGGTCCTGCTTGGTGCCCTTCAGCGCGAAGCGGGCAGGTCCGGTATCGGTGCCGGCATTGTCGAGAAGATATTGGGTAAGCCGCGATGCGGCATCCTGCACTTTTGTTTGCGACAGATGCCGCAGCAACAGGCGCCAATGCGTGGCGATGATGCGGCTCATGGTCACGGCCAGGGGAAGGGCGGTTTCCGCCATCTGGCGGAAATCATCGGCCGGAATCATCACCACTTGCAGGTCCGTCAGGGCCTTGGCGCTCACCATGTAGGCAACGTCGAGCAGGGTGGGCGGGATCAGTATGACATCGCCGGCGTCGATGAATTCGGCGACGGTACGCTCTGCCTGCGTGCCGTTGATCAGCGAGACACGCCCTTCAATCAGGCCATAAACGTATTGAGGGCGCTCGCCTTCGCGAAACAGGAGCGAGCCTTTTCCGATTCGCTGCAACCCCGACACAGACGCCAGTTGGTCGATCAGGGGCGGGGGCAGGGCGGGAAACACACGCTGCAGTGCGCCTGTCGTGTTCATCATCTTCGACGGATGCCTGAAGGGCGGCCGGAGCATCGGGCCGGCGCCGCGCTCCGTCCTTGATCTGGATCAAGGACAATCTTGCCCGTGGACAATAAACCCCCCAGTATACCAAGCATCGGGGGAGGATTCCTTTGAGTTCGGCCACCACCATCGAGTCCACCCGCAGCGGCGCGGCGCCCTTGCGGGCACTTATTGTTTCGACCGGTGCCTTCACCATTTGCTTTGCGGTGTGGACGCTGTTTTCCATTGTCGGCGTCAAGATCAAGCAGGAGCTGGGCCTCGATGATTCGCAATTCGGGCTCCTGGTTGCCACGCCGGTTCTGACTGGCGCGCTAAGCCGGATTTTCCTGGGTCTCGTCAGCGACAGGTTCGGCGGCCGGCCGGTGTTCGCGATTTTGATGCTGCTGACGGCGGCAGCGGTCTATGCCGTATCGGTTGTATCGAGCCTGCCGATGTTTCTGCTCGCGGCGCTGGGCCTGGGATTTTCCGGCGGCTCCTTCGCGGTTGGCGTCTCCTATGTGTCGAAATGGTTCGATCGCGCCCGCCAGGGTACGGCCCTGGGAATTTTCGGGGCCGGCACGATCGGTACCGCGATCACAACGTTCGGCGCGCCGCTAATGGCGGAAGCATTCGGTTGGCGTGAGACCGTCAGGATCTACGCCTTCGTTCTGGCCGCCGCCTCGGTCCTTTTCTATCTGCTGACCCAGGACGATCCGGCCGCGGCAGCCCGCGCCTCCGGTGCCGCCAAGCCGCGCCGGCTCACCGAGGAGCTTGCGCCGCTGACGCGTCTGCGGGTCTGGCGGTTCTCCCTTTATTACTTCTTCGTGTTCGGCGCCTTTGTCGCGCTGGCGAGTTGGTTGCCGCGCTATTACATGGGGATGTACGGCCTGACATTGGCTGGGGCGGGGCTTTTGACCACTGCCTTTGCCCTGCCGGGCGCGGCTTTCCGTGCCCTGGGGGGATGGGTTTCCGACCTGGTCGGTGCCCGCACGGTCATGTATCTCACCTTTATCCTGTCGAGCATTACCTGCTTCGTCCTGTCCTATCCGGCCACCGACTATGTGGTGCACGGCATCAGGGGGCCCATCGTCTTTTCCTTCGCCATTTCGCTTCCGGCTTTTGTCGCGCTTACCGTCGTGCTCGGCTTCTTCATGGCGATCGGCATGGCGGCCGTCTACAAGCACATTCCCGTCTATTATCCAGAACATGTCGGCGCGGTGGGCGGCCTGGTCGGCGCCATCGGCGGGCTGGGTGGATTTTTCCTGCCCATCGCCTTTGGGGTGATGAACGACCTGACCGGCGTGTGGACGAGCTGCTTCATGCTCCTGTTCGTCCTGGTCAGCCTGGCGCTTGCGTGGATGCACGGCGCGATCCGCCTGATGGAACGCGGCAAGATCGGCGCCCTTCGGACGCTGCCCCAACTTCCTGAAATGGTCGAACTTCACAATTCGAGCGGCGCCACGGCCGGCCGCAACAGACTAAGGAGCACGCAGTGAGCCAATTCCTGGATCGCCTCACTTTTTTTCGCAAGTATGACGGTACCTTCTCTGAAGGCCATGGCATCACCACGCGCGAAAGCCGGCAGTGGGAAGATGGATATCGCCAGCGCTGGTCGCACGACAAGATCGTGCGTTCCACGCACGGCGTGAACTGCACCGGCTCCTGCAGCTGGAAGATCTATGTGAAGGGCGGCATCGTCACCTGGGAAACGCAGCAGACCGATTATCCGCGCACGCGCCCCGACCTGCCCAATCACGAACCGCGCGGCTGTTCGCGCGGCGCCAGCTATTCCTGGTACCTCTATAGCGCAAACCGCCTGAAATACCCCATGGTGCGCGCCGCGCTGGTGCGGTTGTGGCGGCAGGCTCGCAAGAGCATGGAGCCGGTCGCCGCCTGGGCCTCGATCGTGGAGGATGCGGCCAAGCGCAAATCCTATACGTCGCGGCGCGGACTGGGCGGTTTCGTCCGCCTTGGCTGGGACGAAGCCAACGAAATCGTCACGGCCGCCAATGCCTATACCATCCGCAAGTATGGCCCCGATCGCATCGCGGGCTTTTCGCCGATCCCGGCGATGTCGATGGTTTCCTATGCGGCGGGCACGCGCTACCTGTCGCTGCTGGGCGGCGTCTGCCTGAGCTTCTATGACTGGTATTGCGATCTCCCACCGTCGTCACCGCAAACCTTTGGTGAACAGACCGACGTTCCCGAAAGCGCCGATTGGTATAATGCCGGCTTCCTGCTGCTGTGGGGATCGAACATACCCCAGACCCGCACGCCGGATGCGCATTTCTATACCGAATCGCGTTACCGCGGCACGAAGAGCGTGGTCATCTCGCCGGACTACAGCGAAGCCTCCAAATTCGCCGACCTGTGGCTGCATCCCAAACAGGGAACCGACTCCGCGCTCGCCATGGCGTTCGGTCATGTCATCCTGAAGGAATTCCACGTCGACACGCAGACACCTTATTTCACCGACTATTGCCGCAAGTACAGCGACATGCCGTTTCTGGTCCGCCTTATCAAGCAAAACGGCCGTTTCGTGCCCGAGCGCTTCGTGCGGGCAAGCGACTTTGCCGATGGCCTTGGCGAAGCCAACAATCCGGAATGGAAGACGGTGGCTTTCGATGACCTGTCGGGCGGCATTGTGGCGCCGCGTGGCTCCATCGGCTTCCGCTGGGGCGAGAAGGGCAAGTGGAACCTGGAGCAGCGCGCCGCCGATGCGCCTGTCTCGCTTGCGATATCGACCCTGGAAAAGCGCGACGAAGTCCTGCCGGTGGCGTTTCCCTATTTCGGCGGTCGTCATCATGACTATTTTACAGGTACCGACCATGACGACGTGCTGATGCGCAACGTCCCGGTTCGCAGGCTCAAGCTGGCTGACGGAGATGTTCCGGTCACCACGGTCTTCGACCTTCTGTGTGCGAATTACGGCGTGGATAGAGGCCTTGGCGGCGGGAATGTCGCCGCAAGTTTCGACGACGATATTCCCTATACGCCCGCCTGGCAGGAACGCATTACCGGCGTGAAGCCGGATACCGTGATTTCCGTTGCCCGTGCTTTTGCCAAAAATGCACAAAAGACCAACGGCAAATCCATGGTCATACTCGGTGCCGGCATAAATCACTGGTATCACAACGATATGACGTACCGTGCCATCATCAATATGCTGGTGATGTGCGGATGCATCGGCCGGGAAGGTGGTGGATGGACCCATTATACCGGTCAGGAAAAGTTGCGCCCACAGACAGGCTGGCTGCCGCTCGCTTTCGCTCTGGATTGGGCACGGCCGCCCCGCCACATGAATTCCACGTCCTACTGGTACGCCCATTCCGATCAGTGGCGATACGAGACGCTCGGCGTGGATGAAATCCTGTCGCCGCTGGCCGACAAGGATAAATGGAAAGGCAGCCTGATAGATTTCAACGTCCGCGCGGAACGCATGGGCTGGCTGCCGTCGGCGCCGCAACTGCAAAGCAATCCGCTCGATGTCGCCAAGGCTGCCAAGGCCGCCGGTCAGGATCCCGCGGAGTATGCGCGTGCAGAACTCGCGGCAGGCCGTTTGAAGCTTGCCTGCCAAGATCCCGACAATCCGCTCAACTGGCCGCGCAACCTTTTCGTCTGGCGCTCCAACATCCTGGGGTCCAGCGGCAAGGGGCATGAGTATTTCCTGAAGCACCTGCTGGGTACAACGCATGGCGTGCAGGGCAAGGACCTGGGCCAGGCCGGACAGCAGAAGCCGGTAGACGTGGTCTGGCGCGATGAGGCGCCCGAAGGCAAGCTGGACCTGCTGGTAACACTCGATTTCCGGATGTCCACGACGTGCGTCTATTCCGACATCGTCCTGCCCACCGCAACCTGGTACGAGAAGAACGATCTCAACACCACCGACCTGCATCCTTTCATTCACCCATTGAGCGCGGCGGTCGATCCGGTATGGGAAAGCCGCAGCGATTGGGAAATCTACAAGGGCTTTGCGAAACGCTTTTCCGAAATCGCGCCCGAGGTTCTGGGGAAGGAGCAGGATATTGTGCTGACCCCCATGCAGCACGATTCGCCGGGAGAACTGGCCCAGCCGCTGGGCGTGAAGGACTGGACCAAAGGCGAGGTCGAGCCGAGCCCCGGCAAGACGATGGCTTCAATCACGGTGGTCGAGCGGGATTACCCGAACGTATACAAGCGATTTACCGCGCTGGGGCCGCTCATGTCATCGGTTGGAAACGGCGGCAAAGGCATCGCGTGGAAAACCGGGCATGAAGTCGAGTTGCTTGGCAGGCTCAATGGCATTGTCACGGAAGAAGGGCAGACCAAGGGGCTTGCGCGAATCGACACCGATATCGATGCCACCGAGGTCGTACTGTCGCTGGCTCCCGAAACAAACGGCGAAGTTGCCGTCAAGGCCTGGAAGGCGCTCGGCGAGTTCACGGGCCGCGACCATACGCATCTGGCACTGGCGCGGGAAGATGAAAAAATCCGCTATCGCGATATCCAGGCCCAGCCGCGCAAGATCATCTCGTCACCGACCTGGTCAGGCATCGAGTCGGAAAAGGTCTGCTACAACGCGGGGTACACCAACGTCCAGGAGCTGATCCCCTGGCGCACCCTGACGGGCCGCCAGCAGCTCTTCCAGGATCATCCCTGGATGACCGCGTTTGGCGAGCAGTTGGCGGTCTATCGTCCGCCGATCGACACCAAGTCGATCAAGCCGGTGATAGACGCCAAGGATAATGGTCATCCGCAGCTGGTGCTGAACTTCATCACCCCGCACCAGAAATGGGGCATTCATTCCACTTACACCGACAATCTTCTGATGCTCACCCTGTCGCGGGGCGGTCCCATCGTGTGGATCAGTGAAATCGATGCCCAGAAGGCCGGCATCGAGGATAACGACTGGATCGAAGCCTATAACCTGAACGGCGCGCTTACCGCGCGTGCGGTGGTGTCCCAGCGTGTGCTGGAAGGCATGGTGATGATGTATCACGCGCAGGAAAAGATTGTGAACATGCCCGGATCCGAGATCACGGGACAGCGCGGCGGGATCCACAATTCGGTCACGCGCACCGTACTGAAGCCGACGCACATGATCGGTGGGTACGCGCACCAAAGCTACGGATTGAATTACTACGGCACGATAGGCTCCAACCGAGACACCTTCGTGATCGTCCGCAAGATGGCCAAGGTCGATTGGCTGGAAGAACCGGCACCCGCCATGGAGTCCATATAATGAAGGTTCGCGCGCAAATCGCCATGGTACTGAATCTCGACAAATGCATCGGGTGTCACACCTGTTCGGTGACCTGCAAGAATGTGTGGACCTCGCGTGAAGGCGTCGAATACGCCTGGTTCAACAATGTCGAGACCAAACCCGGTGTCGGCTACCCCAAGGAATGGGAGAACCAGAAGCGCTGGAATGGCGGCTGGCTGCGCCGCAAGAACGGCAAGCTTCAGCCCCGCATGGGATCGAAGTGGCGCATCCTTGCAAACATCTTCGCCAACCCGGATCTGCCGGAGATCGACGATTACTACGAGCCGTTCACATTCGACTACCAGAACCTGCACACCGCGCCCGATTCCAAGGCAATGCCCACGGCGCGGCCGCGCTCGCTGATCACCGGCCAGCGGATGGAGAAGATCGAGGGCGGACCCAACTGGGAGGAAATTCTGGGCGGGGAATTCTCCAAGCGGTCCAAGGACGTGAATTTCGAAGGGGTCCAGAAGGAAATCTACGGACAGTTCGAGAATACCTTCATGATGTACCTGCCCAGGCTGTGTGAACATTGCCTCAACCCGGCCTGCGTTTCGGTCTGCCCGTCGGGGGCGATCTACAAG
>JBEHXB010000137.1:0-6531 GCA_048498895.1 Pseudomonadota bacterium | reverse complement strand
CCGGTCGAAAGGCCGACGGCGTCGAAGATCTGCGCGCCGCAATAGGACTGGTAGGTGGAGATGCCCATCTTGGACATCACCTTCAGGATGCCCTTGCCCAGCGCCTTGATGTAGTTCTTCTGCACCTCATAGGACTTGAGCGGCAGGTTCTGGCGCACGCGGATCTGCTCCAGCGTCTCGAAGGCCAGGTACGGATTGATGGCCTCGGCGCCATAGCCGGCCAGCACGCAGAAATGATGGACCTCGCGCGCCTCGCCGGTCTCCACCACCAGGCCCGTCTGCATGCGAAGGCCCTGGCGGACCAGGTGATGATGCACCGCCGCGGTGGCCAGAAGCGCCGGCACCGCGATGCGGTCGGGCGAGACCGCCCGGTCGGACAGGATCAGGATGTTGTTGTCGGCCAGGACCGCGTCGGTGGCGTTGTGGCAGATGCGCAGCACCGCGTTCGACAGGCCCGCCGCACCTTCCTCGGCCGGCCAGGTGCAGTCGATGGTGGCCGTGCGGAAGGCGCCGTCCACCAGTTCGCTGATGGCGCGGATCTTCTCCACGTCGGCATTGGTCAATACCGGCTGGCTGACTTCCAGGCGCTTGTGCGCGCCCGCCTCGCGCCCCAGAAGATTGGGACGCGGGCCGATCATCGACACCAGGCTCATCACCAGCTCCTCGCGGATCGGGTCGATCGGCGGGTTGGTCACCTGGGCGAAGTTCTGCTTGAAATAGTTGTAGAGCAGCTTGGGCTTCTTCGACAGCACGGCGATGGGCGTGTCGGACCCCATGGAGCCGATCGGGTCGTCGGCCTTGGTCGCCATCGGCTCCAGGAAGAACTTGATGTCCTCCTCGGTATAGCCGAAGGCCTGCTGGGCATCGAGCAGCAGCGAGGGATCCTTCGCCTCCACCCGGTGGTCGTCCGGCAGGTCGGGAAGCTCTTCCAGCTTGTACTGGGCCTGCTTCAGCCAGTCCTCATAGGGTTCGGCGGCGGAATATTTCTGCTTGATCTCCTCATCGTCGATGATGCGGCCTTCCTCGAAGTCGATCAGCAGCATCTTGCCGGGCTGCAGCCGCCACTTGCGCTTGATCTTCTCCTCCGGGATCGGGAGCACGCCCGATTCCGAAGCCAGGATCACCAGATCATCTTCGGTGATGACGTAACGCGCGGGGCGCAGACCATTGCGGTCCAGCGTGGCGCCGATCTGGCGGCCATCGGTAAAGGCGATGGCGGCGGGGCCGTCCCACGGCTCCATCAGCGCGGCGTGATATTCGTAAAAGGCACGGCGCTGGGCATCCATGCTCTTGTTGCCGGCCCAGGCTTCGGGGATCAGCATCATCACCGCATGCGCCAGCGGATAGCCGCCGGCCACCAGCAGCTCCAGCGCATTGTCCAGGCAGGCGGTGTCGGACTGGCCGTGCGGGATCAGCGGCCACATCTTGTCCAGGTCCGGGCCCAGCAGCTCGGACTCCATGGTGCGGCGGCGCGCATTCATCCAGTTGACGTTGCCGCGCACCGTGTTGATCTCGCCATTGTGGGCGATGAAGCGATAGGGATGCGCCAGCTTCCAGGATGGGAAGGTGTTGGTGGAGAAGCGCTGATGCACCAGCGCCACCGCCGAGACGGTCAGCGGGTTCTGCAGGTCGCGGTAGAAGCGGCCCACGTCATGCGCCAGCAGCAGGCCCTTGTAGACCACGGTGCGCGTGGACAGGCTGGGCATGTAGAGATTGGTGATGGCGGGCAGCTTGTGCTTTTTCGCCAGCTCCGCCAGCGGGTTCTGCGTCTGCTTGCGGATCGCCAGCAGCTTGCGTTCGAAATGATCCTGGTCGCGCACATTGGGACCGGCGGCGATGATCGCCTGGCGGATCAGCGGCATCTCGTCCAGCACGGTCTTGCCCAGGCCGCTGGGATCGGTCGGCACGTCGCGCCAGCCCAGAAGCTTCTGGCCTTCGACCTTGATGAAATGCTCGAACTGCTTGACCACGATCTCGCGCGCCTTGGCTTCCTGCGGCAGGAAGCACATGGCCACGGCGTATTCGCCGGGCTGGGGCAAGGCCACGCCTGCGCCCTTGGCCCATTCGCGCAGCAGCGTATCGGGAATCTGAATCAGGATACCGGCGCCGTCGCCCACCAGCGGATCGGCTCCCACCGCGCCGCGATGGTCGAGATTGATCAGAAGCTGAAGCCCCTGGGTGATGATGTCGTGAGACTTCGCGCCCTTGATATTGGCGACAAAGCCAACACCGCAGGCGTCATGCTCATTGCGTGGGTCGTAGAGACCCTGTCTCGAAGGCAAACCCATCGAACTAACCTCAAAACCCAGCCGGCCGCGCACAGTGCTCCCGCCCAGCCAGGCCGAGCAAGAAAGTTGCGCGCTGTCCACGAAATTACCGGCTATTCGATCATGCCACCAGTTGCGACGCAACATGCCAGATGCGCGCCAGACAAATGCATCCCCATGCAAAAAGAGCGGGCGGCAGAGACCGCGATTGACTCTTTTTGTTCGGGGCGCATTATAGAACATACCATGAACAACGAGGCCCGAATCGCGGAATTGCGCCACACCCTGGCACGGTACGGCTTGCCGCCCGACCGGCCGGCGGTGCCTCTGGGTCATGCCGGGGCGGATGCGATCCTGGGCGGAGGACTGAGGCCGGGGGTCCTGCACGAAGTATTCGCCCAGGACTGGGGGGCGGGCGGCTTTGGCATCCTGATGGCGGCGCGGCTGACCGTCGCGGCCTTTGGCGGGCGGGGCGGCCCTCTGTTCTGGGTCCGCTCCGATTATGCCGCCCTGGAATATGGCGGTCTTTCGCCCCCGGGGATCGCCGCGCTGACGCCGCCGGGCTTCATGGGCGGCTTCGACCTAGTCATGGTGCGCGTGGGCCATGCCGCCGATGCGCTGGCGGCGGCCACTGACATCCTGGCCTGTTCGCATGTGGGCTGCCTGTTGCTGGAGATGGAGGGCAATCCGCGGGTGCTGGACCTGACCGCCAGCCGCAGGCTGAACCTGGCAGCGGAAGCGTCGGGCGTGGGCCTGGTGCTGTTGCGCGAAGGCGGCCAGGAAGAACCCAGTGCCGCGCACACCCGCTGGCTGGCGCGCGCCGCGCCCTCGCATCCCGATGATGATGACTGGGGCGCGCCGCGGTTTGCGGTGGCGCTGGCCCGCCATCGTGCCGGTGGAATGGGTAACTTCCTTATGGAATGGGACCCGCAAACCGGGTTGTTTGTTGACCCCTTCCGGCTTCGACTACCCGTCGGTCGCTCCGCTCCCGCGGTCGTCTCATCCGCTGCCCCCTCCGAGGCGTTGGCACGCATGGGGAGAAGGCAGGCCTGAGTCATGCTGCAACGACGCCGCATCATGGCGCTGTGGCTGCCGCGCCTGCCCACCGACCGGTTGACCAGAAAGCACGGCAAGCCGTCTGACGCGCCGCTTGTGATCAGCGGCAAGGTGGGCAACGCGCTTTATGTCCATGCGCTGGAGGCGCGCGCCGAAAAGCTGGGCCTGTATCCCGGCCAGCCGCTGGCCAATGCCCGCGCCATGGTGCAGCCCCTGACGGTGGTGCCGCACGAGCCCCGCGCCGACGCGGCGCTGCTGGAGGCGATCGCCGACTGGTGCGACCGTTTCACGCCGCTGGTGACGCTGGACGCGCCGGACGGCCTTTACCTGGACATCACCGGCGCGGCGCATCTGTTCGGCGGCGAGCGGGCGCTGCTGCAGGACGCGCTGGGCCGGCTTCGCGCCCAGGGCTTTGCCGCGCAGGGCGCCATCGCCGGCACGTCATGGGCCGCGCGCGCCCTGGCGCGCTGGCGAAACGGACTGGTGGTGCCGCCGGGTGGCGAGGCCGAAGCCGTGGCGCCTCTGTCCATCGTCGCGCTCGACTGCGATGCGAAGATCCTGCGCGCCCTGCGCCATGCGGGACTGAAGACGGTGGGACAGGTGGCGCAGCGGCTGGGCAGCGAGCTGACCGAGCGGCTGGGCGCGAGCTTTGTGCGGCGGCTGCGCGTAATGGAAGGGCAGGCGGAAGAACCGCTCACTCCGCGCCGGCCGCTGCCCGACCTGATGGCCGAGCAGCGCTTCGCCGATCCGGTCAGCAGCCAGGGCACCATCGCATCCACCTTGCTGGCGCTGGCGCAAAGCCTGGGCGGCCTTCTGGAGCGCGAAGGCCAGGGCGCGCGCGTGCTGCGGGCCGTCTTTTTCCGCGCCGACGGCAAGGTGGAGCGCCTCGCCGTGCGCGCCGGCGCGCCGTTGCGCGATCCGTCCACCATGCTGCGGCTGCTGAACCAGAAGCTGGACGCGCTGGCCGATCCGCTGGATCCCGGTTTCGGCTTCGACCTGATCCGACTGGAAGTGCTGCTGGCGGAAGAGACAAAGCCCGCCACCGTCAGCTTCGATATGAACGAGAATGTCCGCCGCCAGGTGCGCTTCCTGGTCGACCGGCTGTCGGCGCGCTTCGGCGAGCATCGCGTGATGCGCTTCGTCCCCCAGGACACCCACATCCCCGAAGCCGCCGCCGTGGCGGTACCAGCGCAGGACCGCGATTTCGCACCGGGCAGTTGGCCGCGCCAGCCCGCGACCGATCCGCCGCGCCGGCAGTTGCGCCTGCTGGAACGGCCCGAGGAAATCCATCATGTCATGGCCAGCGTGCCCGATGGCCCCCCCAGCCGGTTCACCTGGCGCCAGTGCCGGCACACGGTCGAACACGTCGAAGGACCCGAACGCATCGCGCTGGAATGGTGGAAGGAGCGGCCAACCGACCGGCTTGTGCCGCCCAAGGGCGAACCGGACGGTGAAAGACAAAGGCGCGAGGCCAGGCCGCGCCCGGCGCGCGACTATTTCCGGGTGGAAACGGAAGATGGCCAGCGCTTCTGGCTTTATCGCGACGCCTTTCACCAGGGCTTTGCCACCCGCTGGTACATGCACGGATTTTTCGCATGACCATGCCGGGCTATGTGGAGCTTGCCGTCACCACGAACTTCTCTTTCCTGCACGGCGCCTCCCATCCCAAGGAGTTCGTGGAGGAAGCGGGGAAGCTGGGCTATGCCGCCATCGGCATCGCCGACCGCAACAGTCTGGCGGGCGTGGTGCGCGCCTATGAGCAATGGACCAGGGAAGACCCCGCTACCCGGCCGCGCCTTCTGGTCGGCGCGCGGCTGGTGTTCCGTGACGGCACGCCCGATATCATCGCCTATCCGAAGGACCGCAAGGCCTATGGCCGCCTGTCGCGGCTGATCTCGGAAGGCAAGTTGCGCGCGCCGCCGGGCAAAGATCGCGCCACCAAGGGCGAATGTCTGCTCGACTTCGCCGACCTGTTGAAGCATCGGCGCGGACTGCTTCTGATTGTGGTGCCATCCGCCGATCCCGCCGGAATAAAGCCGGTCCTGCAGGCATTGGGCCGCGATACCTGGCTGGCGGCATCCATGCTTTATACCGGAGAGGACCGGCGGCGCTTGCGCGACCTGATAAACCTGGCCCGGCGGGCACGGGTGCCACTGATCGCGGTGAACGATGCGCTGTACCACAGGGCCGAGCGGCGGGAATTGCAGGATGTCGTCACCTGCATCCGCGAGCATGTCGCCCTGAAGGACGCTGGCATCCGGCTCCAGGCCAATGCCGAACGGCATCTGAAGCATCCGGCCGAGATGGCGCGGCTTTTCCGCGCCTGCCCGGAGGCGGTTATCGAAACGCTGCACTTTGCCGGCCGCATCCGCTTTCATCTGTCCGAACTGGGCCAGCGCTATCCGCGCGAGCCGGTGCCGCGCGGCAAGACCGCCGACCAGCATCTGCGCGACCTGACCCTGTCAGGTCTCCAATGGCGTTATCCGCGGGGCGTGCCGCCGAAGATCGCCGCCATCGCGGAAAGGGAGCTGGCCTTCATCGCCGACCGCGGCATCGCCCATTACTTCCTGACCGTGCACGACATCGTGGCCTTCGCCCGCAGCCAGCACATCCTGTGCCAGGGCCGCGGCTCGGCCGCCAATTCCGTGGTCTGTTTCGCCATAGGCGTCACCTCCGTCGATCCCACCGACATAGATGTGCTGTTCGACCGCTTCCTCAATGCCCAACGGCGCGAGCCGCCTGACATCGATGTGGATTTCGAACATGAGCGCCGCGAGGAGGTGATCCAGTATATCTACCGCCGCTATGGCAAGCGCCGCGCGGCGTTGACCGCCACCGTGATCCGCTACCGTTCGCGCAGCGCCATCCGCGAGGTCGGCAAGGTGTTCGGCCTCACCGAAGACGTCACCGGCAAGCTGGCCGACACGGTCTGGGGCTCCTATGGCGGAGAAATGCGGGAGCATCAGGTCCGCCAGGCAGAGCGTGATCCCGCCAACGCCGCCCTGATGCAGGCAATCCATTTCGCCAATGAACTGACGGGCTTTCCCCGCCACCTGTCCCAGCATGTCGGCGGCTTCGTGCTGGCGCGCTACAAGCTGGACTGGACCGTGCCCATCGGCCCCGCCGCGATGGACGACCGCTGGTTCATCGAATGGGACAAGGACGATCTGGACACGCTGGCGATCATGAAGGTGGATGTGCTGGCGCT
>JBEHXB010000136.1:0-6556 GCA_048498895.1 Pseudomonadota bacterium | reverse complement strand
GCTATCAACTGAATGGCGGCGCCGACGACTGGCCGATTTTCCTGGGCAATGTACGGGTCAAGTCGGACACCGGCGTCGGCCCCTATGACATCAAGCGCGATGCCGCGGGCATCGCCCAGGAAGTGGCGCTGGGCTCCGGCTTCTGGACCGTCGAAGGCGGCTTCAGCATGCTCAAGCTCACAGATCCCGCCGTGATTTTCAGCAGCGTCAACTATGTCCATGCCATTCCCATGACTGTCGACAAGACAATCGGCAACGTGCACGTGGGCGAGGTCGATCCCAGCGACGCCGTGGTGGCGACGCTTGGCTTCGGATTTGCGGTCAATCAGGAGCTGTCCTTCTCGCTCGGCTATGAGCACAGCTATGTGATGCCGCAGACCACGGAACTTGGAACCACGCGTCAGAAGACCACTTCGCTTCAGGTGGGTGCCATGACGCTGGGCATGGCCTACCGCCTCAGCCCCACCGTCTCGCTGAACAGCAACTTCGAATTCGGCGTCACCAAGGATGCGCCGGACCTGCGCGCGGTCTTCTCCATCCCGATCGCGCTCTAGGGACTGTCGGCTTCAGCGATTGATCATGTTGGCCGCCGCCGCATCATTGGCCAGCCGGGCGGACAGCAATTGCTGGCTGACCTGCTGCTGCAGTTGCGGCAGATTGTAGATCGTCAGAAGCACGTCGGTATTCTGGGTCGCCGTCTGGTTATTGGCTGTGTTCATCAGCACGTTCTGGATCTGGCCTGAGGCCAGGTTCGTCAGCACCGCCGTCGAGCCGGACTGTCCCGGGATAGTCACGCCCATCTGTGCACCCGCATTCCCGCCAAATAGTTCGGCAAGCTGTGAGGGCGGTATCGGCGTGGTACCCGGCCCGGCCACGTGCTGCACCACCAGTCCACCCTGCGTCCACTGCACGGTGCTCTGCAGCGCGAGCTGGCCATTCACCATGGTGCGGACGCTGGCTCCGAAATCGAATTGCACGCCGCCGGCAAGGAAAAATCCGCCCCGCATGTCGGCAAGCGCCGTATCGGCCAGGGCCTGGATGCGGTCGGCCTTCGCGATCTGTACCGGCTGCGCGACGGGCGCCGGGCGCGCCGGCGGCGGGGTCGCCGCCAATGGGCTCGCTGGCGGTACCGGCGATGCGTCGGTGCCGGTGGGGGCCGCGGCCTCGGCAATCGGGGGTTGGGGGGCACTGGCGTCTGCCATGATCATGCAGGCCACACCACGTTTGCGCAGCTGCCCACACAGGGCATCCGCATCCAGCCGGCTGAAGGTCCCGAAACGGGCCCGAAACAACCGTTTGCCGCCGGGAAGGTCCACCGGCTCCACGATCGGCGTCGCCGACCCCAGAAGATCGGATTGCCGCTGCGCCAGGAGGGTCAGCTGCCCGCCGGCGGCGTCGGCCTGCCCATAGGCGCCAACCTGTATCGCCCAGCCGGGCTGGGCTTTCTCGGCCGGCGCCGAGAGCACGACCAGGTCATCTACGATGGGAGTGGCGTGAAGCCATGGGGCATCGGGGTTCTGCAGCCCATGGGCAAGCCAGGGTATGCAGATGGCGATCACTACCCCGCCCAAAGTGAGTTTCGCACCACGTCGCATGGTGCCGCCGCTCATGGGACCGAACTGCCCGTCACGATCTGGTTGGGCTGAATCTGATAAATCACCCGCAAATCTCGCAGGAACGGTTCAAGCGGCCGGTTCAGCATCGCCGCCTGCAGAGGATGGAAGTCCGCCCAGTGCCGCCATTCCAGGGCGCTGTTGAAAACCGCCCGCGCGCCGGGGGGCGTGTGCAGCATGAAGATGATGCCGTTCCACATCTTGGTGAACTCGGCGGCTGTATAGACGCGCAATCCCGTGGAGGGATCACCCACCAGCACCCGGCCATCCACCACGCCCTTGATCACCACGAAATGGCGATAGGAACCCACCTGGATCAGGGCGATTGCCGGCGTGGCGGCGGCGGCCAGCTCATCCAGTCCAAGCCGGTAGCCGTCCGCCTGAATACCGCGCGAGGCGAGATAGTTTTTCATGTCGAGCAGCGAAAAGCCAAGCTTCTGGATGCTTGCCTGGTCGCCTACCTCGTACATTGCCTTGAAAAGGTCAGCCTCGCTCACCGGCATGCCGTACTGATAGGTCAGCAGCGTCGCCATCGCCGCCGAGCCGCAGCTATAGTCGTACTGCTGCCGGATTACGGTCTTGAACGGTATCTCGGCGTAGCTGGTCACGTGCAACCCGACATTGCCGCCGCCTGGTACAACCAGCGTAAGGTCTGATGCGTGCACCGCGGGCGGCAGGACCAAGGCCAGAATAAGGGCGAGCGCCGCCAACCTGATGGGCATGTCAGTTCACCGCCGGAACCACGATTGTCACGCTGAGCGCACCTTGGAGATTATTGTTGTTGCCGGTGTTGAACACGAAGTTGCCCACACCGTTGAACCCGCCCAGGCTGCCCGCCTGAAGCATGACATTGCCTGTGACGACAGATTGCGCCTCGATGCTGTTTCCGCTGTTTGCGGCAGACAGGGCCTGATAGCTCAGGCCGATCGACTGGCCGGCGCCGCCACTGAGCGCGGCGAGATCCTGCGTCGACAAAGGAGCCTCCGATACGGGAGCTTGCTGGGGAGTACCCTCGTTCGCCGCGGCAAGAGTCGTGGAGAGCAGCAGACTTGTCAGCACTGAAAGGATTGCAACTTTCATGGACGCACCTTGAAGAAAGGCCGGCGGACACTCGCATGACGCGTGCCCGCCGGTGGGGCGGGGATCAGGGCGCCCCGAAGGTCACATTGGCATGAGCTGCGATGGAGGTTGCTGCCTGGTTCACGGAGGCAAGGCCCGTGTTCAGGCTGGCGGTCTGTATGCCGGAGAAGCTGGTGTAGGTGCTGCCGGCGATGTCGCCGGTCCTCAGCCTGGCCGGATCGTCATCCGACGACACATTCACTGAAATGCCGGAAACAGTGGCGCGCAGATCCTGGTCCGAGACGGTGCGGATGGAGCTGTCACTCACGTTGGTCGTGATATTGGTGGTGGTGTTGATGGTGTGGTTGTCGTTGTGGCTGTCGGTACGATTGTCGTTGTGGCTGTCGGAATTGCCATTATCGATCGAGTTGTTGCTGGCAAATGTGTGCGTATTGTTGTTGTCGATCGACGCCGACTTGTTGATGTTGTCGGTGTGGGTGTTGCCGCTCCCGATCGCGGTGTTGGCGGTGCTGCCGGCCGTGGCGTTGCCCTGGCCTTCAGTGCTGGTGCTGGTGCTGCCACCGGTGGCATTGCCTTCCCCGATGGTGCTCGCGGCGCTGCTTCCGCCGCCGGTCGCGTTGCCCACGCCCAGGGCGTTACCATCCGCGTGGTCGGCATAAGCCGCCCCCGACAGGGCGACCCCGCCTGCCAGAACTGTTGCCGAAAGCAGAATTGTCATCCGATTCATGCTAGTCCTCCTGGAACCTGGAACCGGCCATGACCGCTTCCGAACGGTTCATTGCTTGGGTGAACTCAGATAGTCTGAGTGCCGGTTAATCCTGCATTCGGCGCCGGGGACCGGATATCCCCCACCTTTGGTACCGCAAGACCCGATTTGCCTTGGTGGCGCAGGCAATGTCTTCGCATCGCCGGCGTTTAATGCCAGAATGTCGGCACTAAACGGGGATCGATTGTCAGAAGATATTCATAATCTCCTGCTGCGCGCGCTGCCGGTCGAAAGCCTGGCGCGCCTCAAGGCTTCCCTGCAGCTCGTGCCGCTATCGCAGGGACAGGCAATCGATCACGTTAATGGGCCGGTTCACCATATTTATATGGTTAATCGGGGTTATATCTCGATCATCAAGAGGATGCAGGACGGCCGCTCGGTGGAAGTGGGCGGCGTGGGCATCGAAGGCATAACCGCACCCACTACTGCCCTCGGCCAGCACGAGTTGGCAGTTCTGGACACTGTGGTGCAGATTCCGGGGACTGCCTTCCGAATCGAGCGCCGCGCCCTTCACCGGGAGCTCGAAAGGGACCCGGTCCTGCGACAGGCCGTAACTGGATATGTGCGCTATCTATTAAGTCAGATCGCCCAGACCGCCGCCTGCAACCGCCTGCATTCGACTAGGCGCAGATGCAGCCGCTGGCTTCTGGTCGCTCATGACAACGCGCTCGCCGATACCTTTCCCCTTACCCATGAATTCCTGGCAATGATGTTGGGTGGGCAACGGGCGGGTGTTTCCATGGCCGCGCACTGGCTTAAGCAGGCGGGCCTGATCGCGTATGTGCGCAGCGACATCACGATCCTGGATCGCAATGGCCTGGAACAGTCCGCCTGCGAATGCTACGGCGCCAGTCACGAAGAACTGCGCCACCTCTATCCGCTCAGGCAAGGCGAAAATCCCGGAAAGCCGGGATGAATATGGTTAATGGCCACCCAATGTGGACTGTCGCGGTCGGCCGTAAGGAACAGGAGCATGCCCAAATGGGCAAGCGAGTAAAAAGACCAGTAATTTCAGTGGTATAATATTTCAGGCGGCCCAGGGGGTCGCGACGGGGCGAATAGATAAGGCCAGAGCGCCGGAGTGCTCACGGCCGCCAGCCAGAAACCATTGTTGGTGGTTTTATTTTCGCGATACACCGTGTTGTGGAGCTGGCACCGGCAAGGCACGGGCTTGCCCGATTTTCGCCGCCCTTTCCGTTTTGTCGTTACTATTCAATATGATAGGTGCGGCATGCGGTACCAAGAGAGTGCTTTGGAAATTAAGGCTATATATAACAGTATGTCAGGTGCCGAATGATCCTGCTGATAGACAATTACGACAGCTTCACCTGGAATCTGTTCCATTTCCTGGGGGAACTGGGCGCAGAGGCGCACGTGGTCCGCAATGATGAGATCAGCGCCGACCAGGCTCTGGCCCTGAAGCCGGAAGGCATTGTCCTGTCGCCTGGCCCCTGCACACCCAACGAGGCGGGCATCTGCATCGATGTAATCCGCAAGGCGAACGGGACAATGCCCATCTTGGGCGTATGCCTGGGCCACCAGGCCATCGGGCAGGTCTATGGCGGCCAGGTGGTGCGCGCGCCCTCGCCTATGCACGGCAAGCTGAGCAGGATCCATCACACCGGCAAGAGCGTCTTTCGCGGCCTGAACAACGATTTCCTGGCGACGCGCTACCACTCCCTGACCATCGACCCGGCATCAATCCCGGCGACGCTGGAAGTCACTGCCACCAGCGATGATGGCGTTATCCAAGGGGTAATGCACAAGACCCATCCCGTGCACGGCGTGCAGTTCCATCCCGAAAGCATCGCCTCCGAGAATGGCCATGCCCTGCTGTCGAACTTCCTGGCGATCGCACGGGATTTCGCCAAAGAGCGTGACAAAGAGCTGGCATGAGCGCACCGGCCCACCCGGCCCTCCCGGCACCGCTTGACGCTGCTGAGACCGAGGCCCTGTTCGACCTGATCTTCGCGGGACGACTTTCCGACGAAGACCTGATCGACTACATGTCGGCCACCGCCGATCGCAAGCCAACAGTGGACGAACTGGTGGGCGCCGTCCGCTCCATGCGCCGGTACATGCGCCCGGTACCACAATCAACTCTCGCCATCGATCTGTGTGGCACTGGTGGGGACGGGCTGGGCACACTCAATATTTCCACCGCCGTATCCTTTGTCGTCGCAGCCTGTGGCGTGGCCGTGGCCAAGCATGGCAACCGCTCGGCCTCCTCGCGCAGCGGTGCGGCCGACGTGCTGGAGGCGCTGGGCGTGAGAATCGGGCTGGAGCCGGATATCGCCGCACGCGTGCTGAAAGAGACCGGAATAGTTTTCCTGTTCGCCCAGACACACCATCCGGCGATGAAGCATGTCGGCGAGGCTCGCCGCCAGATCGGCCGGCGTACCATTTTCAACCTGCTGGGACCGCTGGCCAATCCCGCCGGTGTCAGGCGCCAACTTGTCGGCGTCTTTTCCTCCGATTGGCTCGTGCCGTACGCCGAAGCCCTCAGGGCACTGGGCAGCGAACGCGCCTTTATCGTCCATGGCCGGGACGGGCTGGATGAAGTGTCCATCAGCGGCCCGACCGAGGTGGCAATTCTGGAGAACGGCGCCATCACCACCCGCACGGTGAGGCCAGAGGATGCCGGCCTTGAAACTTCGCCGCTTTCCGCTATCCGCGGCGGCAATGCGGCCCACAATGCCGCAGCCCTCACCCGCCTGCTGGAAGGCGAGCCTGGTCCTTACCGCGATATCGTGCTGATCAACGCTGCCGCCGCCCTGATGGTCGCCGGTGTCGCCGGCAACCTGCGCGATGGCGCGGCGCTTGCAGCAAACGCCCTGGAATCCGGGGCGGCGGATGCGAAACTGAAAAGGCTGATCGCAGCAACCAACCCATGAGCACCATTCTCGACAAGATCGTCGCCTACAAGCGCGCCGAGATCGCCGCTGCCAAGACCAAGATCCCGCCCGCCGACATGGCCGCCCGCGCCAAGGATGCTCCACCCGTGCGGGCGTTTCGCGCGGCGCTGGAGGACAAGAAGGCAGCCGGTGAATTTGGCCTGATCGCGGAGATAAAAAAGGCCAGCCCCTCCAGGGGCCTT
>JBEHXB010000135.1:0-6626 GCA_048498895.1 Pseudomonadota bacterium | reverse complement strand
ATCAGGGCGAATTGTGATGGATTAATCTGGGCGTCGATGGATGTGCGCTAGCGGCAAAGCGGCCACGGTAGAGTGATGTCGCGCTAGCCGATACCCTAAGCCGGCGGGACTACAGCGGGGGTGGGTTCCGAGCTCGGGCACTGTTCCCTCGCCAAGATCCGTAGACGCGCGCCTGGCCGGTTTCCAATGCACCCGCCTGGGGCGTCACGGCAGTGCGAAGACCATGACTTCATCCGCGCTGGCTCGCTCGCCCCAGAAGCCGCCTGTGACGACCGCCGCCAAATACTGCTTGCCGGCCACACTGTAGGTCATCGGAGTGCCATAAAGCGATGCGGGCAGGTGATAAGTCCAAAGCTCCTTGCCTGTGTTCACGTCGAACGCGCGCAGCCGTTGGTCATCAGTACCGCCGATAAAAATCAAACCGCTGTCAGTGGTGATGGGCCCGCCCACATTCGGCCGACCGGTATTGGGATCAGCCAGTCCAGCCGTGATACCGAGAGTCACCTCCCAGGCGATCTTGCCGGCGTTGACGTCAACCGCCCACAGATTGCCCCATGGCGGCTTCTGGCATGGCATGCGGGTGACTTTGTCGCGGAACCATTGATAGCCGTCCCGCATGTAATAGCTTCCGTCAGGCTTGCGGACCATGACTTCGGGAGAGCCCAGGTTAGAAGTATTGACTATATAAAAGCCAGACTTGGGGTCGAAGGCTGCATGACTCCAGTCGATGCCGCCCCAACTGCCGGGGAAGCGCGCCACTCCGCTATCGACGCGCTGCGGCTGAAAGTATTTTCCATCGACAATATGCATTTCCTTAATGAGCTCGGCGCAGCCCGCCGTCTGCTGGGGCGTCAGATTCGCCAGTTCGGACATCTTGAAGGACGTGCGGCCCAGGGGCGGGAAGACAGAGACGGGCTGGGTCGGCGAAGGCCGCTCGCCGATCATGTCTGTGTCGGTGGGTACGGGGGTTTCGGTGATCGGATAGATCGGCTTTCCCGTCACCCGGTTCAGCAGGAATAGCATGGCGGACTTGCTCATCACCGCGATGGCGGGAATCGTTCGGCCGTGTCTTCTGACATCAATCAGAGTGGTGAGGGGCAGATCGTAATCCCAAAGATCATGGTGCAGCGCCTGGAAATGCCACAGATAGCGGCCCGTGGCAGCGTCGACCGCAACCAGCGAATTGGAAAAGAGCGAAGGGCCTTTGCGATCGTTGCCCGACTGGTCGAAGGCCGGAGCGCCGAATGGCAGATAGGCGATACCCCGTTTGGCATCCAGGGTCAGACCGGCCCACACATTCACGCCGGTGCGCTTGACCCAACCGTCGCCTTCCCATGTGTCGTGAAATTTCTCGCCGGGCTGGGGCACGCCATTGAAATGCCAGACCTCGCGGCCGGTGCGCACGTCGAAGGCCCGCACCTGGCCGGAGGCGCCCTGCTGAGGCACCTCCTGGGTGCGCGAGCCGGTGATGATGAGATTCTTGTAGATCACCGGGGCGGAGGTGATGCTCAAAAAGGCATTGGGGAAACCCTGCATCACCGCGTCGCTGTGCAGGTCGACCACCCCATCCTTGCCGAAGCCGGACGCCGGCGCACCGTTCCCGGCATTGAGCGCGATCAACCGGCCACCGCGCGTACCGAACACGATCCTGGGATCGCGGCCCGGCCAATAGGAAACGCCGCGCGTTGCCGGCTGGTCATCATGGGGGACCTGATAGGCCCAGCGTTCCTTGCCGGTGGCCGCATCCAGCGCGATGACGCGGCCATAGGGCGTAGACAGATACATAACGCCCTTGACGACCAGAGGCGTGTCCTCGGACGACGCAAACCCGCGCGTATCGTCGGGCGGGCGCATGTGAAAGACCCATACTGGCTTGAGCATGGCGACATTGGCCGGCGTGATCTGGGTCAGCGACGAATGGCGGCTGTCGCCAAAGTCGTGGCCATAGGTGGGCCAATCGGGTGCCGGGGCCGCCGCCGCAGTCGCCAGCAAAGGTGTGGCAAGCACACAGGCCAGAAGACATGACTGATATTGCATTGCCCAGCTCCCCCAATCCCGGCCCGCCGGCCGGCGCCCGACCGAACTATGAAGAAAAATCCCGGTCCGTGCCAGAAGGCCGTCCCATGCCAGCAAACCTCTTTCCACCGCCTGCCCGGGGATCCGTTTGCCGCCGGAAGCACCGGGCGCCTTTCCTACAGCGCGCCCCGGACGCCGATCATGAAGTAGCGGCCCATCGCATTTTCCGATGGGGGGACTGGATAAGACAGGCCCGTGGCCGTGGTAAGTGGCGCGTCAATATCCGGTTGCGCGTTCATGACATTCTGTACCGAGAAGTAGAGGTCCAAGGCGTCGCTGTCGCTGTAGATCTGCTTGTCGACGCTCACATCGAGTGTATTGAATGAATGAAGGTGCGGGTACACATATACCTTGCCTGCCGTGGTCCGAGGCGAAAGACCGCTGAACCAGGTGTCTTGCAGGTTCACCCCCCAACTGCCCAGTCTGTAGGAAACGAAAGCGGTGTCGCGCAGCTTGGACATGGGCCGGAAAGTATCTTCCGCCCCGGGGTAGTTTCCCGTCGTTATGTATGGCTGATAGCTGGTCATGTTGCGCAGCGAGACCGAGCCGGCAACACCCGAAATCAGGTCCGCCATGTCGAAGCCATAGTCGAACTCGACATCCATGCCTTCCGTGCGAACCGAAGCGCTATTGATACTTTCCGTCTTCACCAGGGTCGGGAAGTTCGCGATCGTGGTGTTGCTATAAGGATATGGCCGCACCAGCAAAGTGCAATAAGGCGACGTGCCGCCGGAATTGATGCAGATGTCCTGGATGTCCGGGGTCGAACCGCTGAGATTCGTGATCGCACTGGTCATGCGAATCCGATAATAGTCAACCGACGCCGTGAACCCAGGCAGGAAATCCGGCGTCAGAACCACACCGGCGGTATAGGTGTGGGCCACTTCGGGCTTCAAGTTTGGGTTGCCCGAAGCTACCTTCAATATGACGAAATTTCCGTGCGTCAACCGGTCGGCGAAACCTCCGGTGGAATAGCTGACCGGCTGATAGAGATCGTTCAGGTTCGGCGCGCGTATATCGACCGAAGCCGTGCCACGGAATCTGACACTGGAGTTGACATGATAGTCCAGGCCGATTTTCCAGGTCTCTACTGAACCGGAGGTGCTGTAATCGGTGTAGCGGCCGGCCAGATCGGCGCTGAGATCCTGGATCAACGGCAGATCCTTGACCAGGGGAACGTTCACTTCACTCGCAAACTCATAGACATTGTTGCTCACGCTGGTCGGCGCCGTGACGACTTGGGAATACACGGCGGCGCCTGACTGGCACAGGCGCAGCCCCGTGCAATCGGGTAAAACGGCAGGATCCCAGGAGCTTTGCACGTCCATCGACTGCCAGCGTGCTTCGGCGGACAGCGCAGCCCTGACCGGCCCGGCAGGCAGCGTCAGGAGGTCCCCGGTTACGCTGCCGCCCACATTGTCCATGATATTTGTCGAAATGAAATATGTACGATCGGTGATGTACTGGTACATCTCGTCGGTCATCGAGTTCGGACCAAACGGGTTGATCGGCACACAGCCGGGATAGAGGCTGGAATAGCCGGTGAGAGAAACCTGACACACCACCCGGCCTGAGGAATCGAGCACCGCGTCCTCGGCTGCGTCCAGCTTCTGCACGTTTATGTTGTTCGGCATATAGCTTTCCAGGCGGTTCTCGCTATGCGTGTAATACAAATCCCAGGCATATTTTCCGAACACGGTTCCGGTAACGCCGGTCTCCACGCTGAGGTTGCGATTGACCGAGCCGGTCCGGAAATCATCGCCGAGCTGCAGTGCGGTTTTATCGCCGAAGTCCTGGAAGAACGACGCAAAGTTGAAGGTGTTACGCGGATTGCCCGCCTTGAGCGCGGCTTGGGCAGCAGCCGGAAGATAGGCATTGTTCGTATAGAAGAGATTGCCGCGGCCCGCGCCGGGATTGATGTACCCATTGGCATAATCGGCGAGAGTTCCGGACTCAGCCGCAGAGGCATTGATGTAGGCGACCATATTGTCGCTGATGTCATAGCTGAAACGGCCAAACGCCTCCGCGGTGCGCAGCGAAGACTGGAACGAAGACGCGCCAAAATAGCCGCCGCCGTCACCGCCATTGTTTACGCCGGGCGTCCCTGTGACCATGCCCGCATTGAAAGGCCCCAATACGCCGTTCGAAATAAATAGCGAATTGTTGGCGGAACAGGTACAGGTGACCAGGCCGCCGAAATTCGACCCGTGCGTGGGCATACGGCCATACTGGATGTTCACATAGGGGTTGGCGGCCGACCCGGTACCCACAAGTGTCCATGCCTGGCCGCCGGAGCCGTATGGACGAGCAGTCATATAGACTTTGTCCTGGTGGTAGAAACGCAGCGAACCTTCGAAGTGACCGCGCCCGCCGAAGACATCCGTGCCGGCCGCCATCCCGAGTTGGTATGAGGCAGCGTCCCCATATTTCGAGATGCCGGCATTGGCGATGTACTTGAAACCGTTGAAATCCTTGTCCAGGACAAAATTCACGACACCAGTCACCGCGTCGGACCCATAGACGGCCGATGCACCGCCGGTCACGACATCGACCCGTTGAACCAGCATCTGCGGCAATATGTTGGTATCCACCGTGCTATCAAAATTGGTGGGCGCGACCCGATGGCCATCCAACAGAACCAGCGTCCGGTTCGCGCCGAAATTACGCAAGTTGAGTACATTTCCCGAGCTGTTGCTGGCGGCATTGCTGCTCGTGCGTTGCGAGTTTGACCCATAAAACACCGGCAATTTATTCAAGGCGTCGGGAATGGTTGTCGGTGTGGTCGACTGCATTTGTTCCGCCGTAACCACAGTGAGCGGCGTTGGTGAATTGGCGATGTCGGAAATGACACGCGAACCGGTGACGGTCACGGTTTCGATGCCTGCCGCACCATTGGCGGAGCCCTCGCCGGCCTGTGCGAAAGCCGCGTTGCTCAGCGCCACGACGCTGGTGGCGCACAGGAATGCGATGTTTATCCGTGACTGGATGTTCATGATCGTTCCCCGAATTGAGCGGCCTTGAATTTTTTTCGGTTCAGCCGCGAATGCGCGCGACCGTGCTTTCGGCCGTGCAGGTTGTCAATTCAACGAGCCTGTATGCGCGCCGCGTTCTCTCATTCCTCGAAGACCGGTCACGATGCGTGATCAAAACCCCATCGCGACGCGAATGATCACGCTGCTGCAACCGGCGCTGCGCGACATTGCGCGTGTGTTCAGCGTGAAGGCGCAACCGTCCCGCGCCGATCCATTGCGTCGGCGCGGGACGCTGATAGCGCAACCATCGGCGAAAAATTCGGCTTAAGTGATCATTCCGCTATCAATCAAGCGGCAGCCGGATCGTGCGCCGCTTATTCCGCCGCCGACTTACCCTGTGCGCTCTGCTGTTGCAGCGCATCGAATTCCGCGCGGGACATCTTGCCCTTCAGCAGATCGGGATGGGTGTTCACATAGTCCACGAAGGCGGCATTGATCTGCGGCGTCCAAGGCGCGTCGATCTCGCCGGGCGAGAAGCGACCCGCCTTCAGCATGGCGAAGCCGAACACGTCCCGAATGGAAGTGAATTCGGCATGGCTGACGGCGGCTTCGGCCATGGCGGCGGGAATGAACAATACCCCCTCATTCTTGACCAGTACCAGGTCGCCGGGCAACACGATCGCCTGGCCGATCCGCACCGGCGCGTTGATCGCGGTCAGCACCATGTCGCCATTGGGCGTGGGATCGTAATGACGATAGACGCCGTTGAACCCCTTGATCTCTCGCGCCTCTTCCTGATCGCGGATGGCGCCATAGAATACAAAGCCATTGTGCGAATGGGCATAGATCGAGTTGGCCAGGTTGGAGCCGATAATGGGCCCAAATGCGACCTTGTTATAGTTGTCCGCGACATAAACGTCGCCTTCCACCAGCTGCTCGATCGGCCAACTTACTGTGTTGCCGACAAAGCCTTCCTTCTTGCCCTCGGCGAAGATCGCCGCCCTCAGATCGGGTCGCGAGGGCGCATATTGGGCCGTTAACGCCCGGCCGGCAAATGGCTGGTTCTTGTGCAGAAATTTCCAGTCGTCGCCCTCATACTGGTTGTTGTAGCCGTGCGCGCGCATATAGCCCCAGATATCCTCGAAGGTGCAGTTGACGGCGCGCTTCAAGAGATCGTCCGGCAGTTTGGGCCGCCCATCGGGGAAGCGCTCACCTTTCCAGTCCGATGTGAAGACCATCATCTGCTGGCGAGTCAGCTTCACTTGGGCCAGTGCCGGTCCCGCCGTGATCGCCATCGCCGCCATGAGCGCAGAGATAACCAGTTTCTTCATGCCAACCTCCCGGCCCAGCGGGCCTTTCAAACTTGCCAATCCCTGAAACCAAGGCGGGGGTTGGCCGATCCGTACCGGCCAGACCTCCGCCCGCCCCGTCCCGTGGTCCGACCACGGCCGGACCATCGGATGCTTTCCTTACAGCGCGCCGCGAATACCGATCATGAAGTAGCGGCCCATGGCGTTTTCCGACTTCAAAACGGGATAGGTCAAGCCGGTCGCCGTGCTGTGTGCTGCCAGGATGTCC
>JBEHXB010000134.1:0-6653 GCA_048498895.1 Pseudomonadota bacterium | reverse complement strand
TTGCGCATATCGCCACCTACTACAATTGTAATAGATGCTAGTGCCGAGCCTCCGCAGCGTCAACCACACTTGTAGTAATTAACGGTATCAAGCCTCCAGCGGCAGGCCCGGGCCGCGGGGCCGCAGCCGGTCGAAGGGTCCGCACAACACAAGCCCGACGGCGAAGCTTCCCAGATGCACTTGCCAGGCGATCAGCCCGCTGTCGCCGCCAAAGCCCAGCCCGGTCAGTCCGGCCAGAACATTGATCGCCACCCACACCGCCGAAAACACCAGGATGGGCCGCGAGAAAATCGGCGCCAGCGGTGCTTCGCCCGGAACCGCCCAGGGTTGAGCCTGGGGCAGCATGCGCACCGCTGCCGCCATCAGGCCGGAGATCGCGCCCGACGCGCCCACCACCGGCATGGGACTGCCCCAATTGAAGGCCAGATGCGTGGCCGCGCCGGCCACCCCGCATATAATAAAGAAAGCCAGGAACAGGGGCGTGCCGAAACGGCGTGCCACGGTGGGCCCGAAGGCCAGAAGCCACAGGCAGTTCACCGCCAGATGGGTGAAGTCGCTATGCAGCCCCATATAGGAAATGAAGGGCACAGCCAGGTCCCAGAACGTGGCCTGGCCTGCATGCGCCGCCGTGAAGGCATGGCTGTAACGGGCCGGGACAAAGGCATACGCGCTGATGATGGCAAGCGAGCGGGCGGGCGAAGCGATCACCCGCGCGGCATGGGCCAGGCTCAGGCCCGCGATCAGCCACATGACAACTTGCGGCGCGCGGAAGATGGGTTGGCGCGGCGGCGCCGACTGCAGGAAAGCCATGCCCGTACATAAGCGGGATCGGGCGTTGCGCCAACCTGTGGCGCCTATCTGTGCCGCGCTGAGACGAAAAATCCCCGTTCGGCACCGGACTGAAGGACCCGCGATGGCACAACTTCAGGACCTCGCCCCGGATCCGCGCGGCCGCCGCGCCTGACCCCCCTGCCGCCCTGCTCCAGAACACCAGCGGTTTCGCGGCGTTTTCGGGCCCGTTGGCCCGATCCGGCACAGCCAAAGGCTAACGCCAGTTAAGAACTGGCATGGCGGTTGCTCAAGTCAGGGGGACCGTTTTGGAAAGCCACACACCATGCCCCGTCCCCCGAAAATTCTCGCCCTGGCCCTGTTCGCTGCCGGCATGTCCACCGCGGCGCAGGCCCAGGAGGACTGGTCCAATTCAGCCCTCTACAACGGTTACGGCGCCACCAGCCAGAACCAGGCCTCAAACTATTCCATGCGGGACCGGAACGGGAACCTGACCATGGTGAACGGCCGGGTCACCTCCAGCAGCTACAGCGCCGCCAGCGGCGCGCAGTCCGCCAATTCCTATGCCGGCGGAGTTGGCATGGGCGGTGCAGGGACCGTCGGCGAGGCCTACGCGATCGGCAATCAGCTGAACGTGACAGTCATCGGAACGCACAACACCACGATCATCGACTCAACCCAGATCAACCACGGCAATCAGACGGCCACCACGGCCCTGAACGCGAAATAAAGCAGTAACAAGGGAAGCCCCTCCCATGACCCGTCGTGCCCGCAAACATCTCCTCAAGCCGCTGGTATTCCTGCTGGCCGCTGTCGCCCTGGAAGGCTGCATAAGCCCCACCGCCGACTCGATCGGCCGCTACACCGCCCCCATCGGCGGCTCGCCCGTGATCAGCAACGAGACCCCCTATTCCGCAGCGCTGCGCTGCATGGGCAGCTATGTCCGTCAGCGGCCTGTGCGCATCGCGGTCGGCCAGATCGCAGACTACACCGGCAAGGCCGAAGCCGACGGTTCGGGCCGCAAGGTCACCGCCGGCGCCGCCCTGATGGCGATGAGCGCCCTTTCCAAGGCCGGCGTGCACATGGTCGAGCGCTTCGATACCTCGGTCGCCGAAATGGAGCTGAAATACGCCAACAACAAGCTGATCAGCGACGATCAGCATCCCGACCAGGGGCCCGGCGACTATCGCAAGATCCTGGCCGGCTCTATCCCCGGTTCGGACTATTACATCGTCGGCGGCATCACCGAGCTGAACTTCAACATCCGCTCGGAGAATGCCAGCGGCAATGGCGGCGGCACCGCCACCAACGCCACCACCGGCACGCTGAACGGCAGCATGTATGTGATGAATGTCGGCATGGACCTGCGCCTGGTGAACACCAATACGCTGGAGGTCGCCGACGTGATCAGCTACCAGAAGCAGATCATCGGCCGCCAGATCTCGGCGGGGGTGTTCGATTTCCTGGGCACGAACTTCTTCGACATCAGCGCCGGCGAAAGCGCGCTGGAGCCGATCCAGCTGGCGGTGCGCTCGGTGATCGAACGCGCGGTGCTGGAGATGATCACCCGCATCTATCGCGCGCCGGGCAATGCCTGCGCGCTGCCGCTGAACAATGAGGCCGATCCGCTGCGCGAAGGCAACAATGTTCCCAATCGCGTGCCCGCTCACGCCCAGCCGGTGGCCTATCCCGCACCGGCGCCGGCTCCGCAGCCCGGCTACCCGCAGCGGCAGGCCTATTACGCCGCTCCGCCAGCCCCCGGATACAGCGATCGTGGCAGTGCCTGGCGCGGCTATTCCTCTGCCGATCCGGTCGGCGACGTCCATCTGCGCGGCGGATTGAACTGACACCCATCACCCGATCGACCCAACACACCGATCATCCCTCAGGAGAACCCCAATGAGCTTCAATACCAAAAGCCCCCTGGCCAAAACCCTTCTGGCCGCCGCCGCGATCGCGGTCATGCCCCTGGCCCCCGCCATGGCGGACGGCGCCATCGGCAGCCAGATCATGAACGGCCAGATCAACCTGCAGACCAACTGGTCCAACCTGAACGGCAGCGTCGACACCGTCGGCGGCGACGTGGTTGCCCAGGGCTCCGCGGCAGGCAACATGGTCGACATCACCACCATGAATGACACCCGCGTGCAGAACAGCCAGATCGTGGGACCGCAGGCCAACATCGGCTCCAACGTCAACATGGACGCCAACAATGTGTGGGGCAGCGTCGGCATCAGCAGCCAGGCGCTGTGCAACGGTGCGCAGGTTTCCACCGATCCGATCCTGACCAAGGTCAACTCCTACCAGGAATGCAACGCCAGGGACCCCTATTCGAGCATCAACACCAACATCACCAACGTCGCCGGCAATGCGGTGGTGCAGGGATCGGCGATCGCCAACAGCTTCGAGGCCGACTCCAACGCCCCGAACTTCCCCATCGTCACCAAACAGATCAGCAATTCGGCCAGTGTCTCCAACGTCAATGCCAACATGTTCAATGTCGGCAAGAGCGTCGGCCTGTCTTCCAGCGCCGTCGGAAATACCGCCCAGATAATCCATTACGGCGTGAACTAGGCCGGGGGCGGCGTTACCGGATCGCCCAGGGGCAATCAGGCGTTCCGGCTTCTGGGAGAGAGGGCACAAAGACCCTCTCTCCCGTTTTCTTTCCTGCCCCTGTTCCCTTCGTTTGTCGCCGGAATCACCGTTCTTTTGCCTTTTTTCCGGCGACGCGGTATTTCCGCATCATGACTGCGGTTCCGAGCGAATTGCCAATCGACCTTGACGCCTTCGAGGCCGCGCCGCTGGCACGCGAGCCCTTCGCCTATGCCCTGGTGCCGCATTTCGTCAGGGCCGATGCGATGGCGGCGATCAACGCCGACTTTCCGCTAGTCGTCCATCCCGGCAGCTTTCCCCTGCCGACCCTGAAATACGGCCCGGCTTTTCGCGCCCTTATCGATGCCATCGAAGGTCCGCACTTCACCGCGGCGGTGGAGAGGAAGCTGGGCATCAGCCTGAAGGGCCGGCCCACCATGGTGACCGCGCGCGGGCAGTCGGCGGCGCGCGACGGGCAGATCCACACCGATTCGCGAACCAAGATCATCACCGTGCTGATTTACATGAACAATGCCTGGGAGGCTAAGGAAGGGCGCCTGCGGCTGTTGCACTCGCCCGACAACCTTGAAGACGTGATCGCCGAGGTTCCACCCGAGGAAGGCACGCTGCTGATCTTCAAGAACGAGCCCAATGCCTGGCACGGATTCCATCCCTTCGAGGGGCCGCGCCGCGTGATCCAGCTCAACTGGGTGACTGACATGGGCGTGGTGCGACGCGAGCAGTTTCGCCACAAGGTCAGCGCCTTATTCAAGCGGCTGCTCGGAAAGAGTGTCCGTCCGGCGATGTGATCGTGCCGGTCAGGCCGGATAATCGTGCCAGGCGCCCGCCATGTCACGGATGCGCCAGCCTGTGTCCGTCTTCATCACATGGTCGGCGTTCAGCGGGACCTTGCCGAAGCCGCCGGGGATGTCGAGCATGTAGGCTGGCATCGCCAGGCCTGACAGTCGCGCGCGAAGCTGCGTCATCAGCGCCATGCCTTGGTCGATCGTCAGCCGGAAGTGGGATGTACCCGGCGCCAGGTCGGGATGATGCAGGTAATAGGGCTTGATGCCGTTCTCGACGAAGCCGCGCATCAAAGCCTCCAGCGTCTCGACGCTGTCGTTCACGCCCTTCAGCAGGACCGACTGGCTGACCAGCGCGATTCCGCCTTCGGTAAGCCGCGCGATGGCGCGCCGGGCCTCGGAGGAAAATTCGCGCGGGTGGTTGGCATGCACCGCAATCCAGGTAGCGACACAGGCGGATTGCAGCGCCGCCACCATCTCGTCGGTCACGCGCGCCGGATCGGTGACCGGCACGCGGGTGTGCCAGCGGACGATCTTCACATGGGGAATGGCGGCCAGCCGATCGGTTACCTCGGCAATGCGGCGCGGCGACAGGATCAGGGGATCGCCGCCGGTCAGGATCACTTCCCAGATTTCGGGATGAGCGGCGATGTAGCCGATCGCGCGATCGAAATCGGCGGGGGTGAGCGCATTTTCACGCCCTGGGCCGATCATCTCGCGGCGGAAGCAGAAGCGGCAATAGACGGGACACGCCGCCACCACCTTGAACAGCGCGCGGTCGCCGTGGCGGTGGACAATGCCCGGCACCGGCGCATGGGCGTTGTCGCCGATAGGGTCGGCGCGCTCGTGCCCCAGAACCGCCAGCTCCTGCAGGCTGGGCAAATACTGGCGCGCGATGGGATCATTGGGGTCGGCAGGATCGACCAGCGACAAAAGATGCGGCGATACTGCGACCGCATAACGCCGCTGTACTTCTTCGATGGTCACGCGCGGGAGCCCTTGAAGTTTGGCAGGAACACGGTCAGCAGGCCGATGGCCGGCAGGAAAGCGCATACCTTATAGACAAATTCGATCGAGGTGGCGTCGGCAAGCGCGCCCAGAACCGCCGCCCCGATCCCCCCCATGCCGAAGGACAGACCGAAGAACAGGCCCGAGATCATGCCTACCCGGCCGGGCAGCAGTTCCTGCGCATAGACCAGGATCGCTGGAAAAGCCGACGCCATGATCAGGCCGATGATGACGCTGAGCACGCCCGTCCAGAACAGATTGGCGTAGGGCAGCATCAGTGTGAATGGCAGCATTCCCAGGATGGAGAACCAGATCACATATTTGCGGCCGATATGATCGCCAAGGGGCCCGCCCAGCAGAGTGCCCACCGCAACCGCGCCCAGGAAGAAGAACAGGTGCACCTGGGCCGACTGCACCGACACGCCGAAGGTGTGGATCAGATAGAAGGTGAAGTAGCTGCCGATGCTGGCAAGATAGAAGAACTTCGAGAAGATCAGCGACAGCAGGATCGCCAGCGACCACACCACCTTGCCGCGCGACAGTTCGGGATGCTTGATCGCCTTGTGGCTTCTGATGCGCGAAAGGCCGTGATGCTTGTACCAGGTACCCACCTGGAACAGGATGAAGATGCCCAGCAGCGCCAGCCCCGCATACCAGACAATGGAGCGCTGGCCATAAGTGGCCACCAACACCGCCGCGGTCAGGGGACTGATCGCCTGGCCGGTGTTGCCCCCCACCTGGAACACCGACTGGGCCAGGCCATAGCGCCCGCCGGAGGCCATGCGCGCCACACGGCTGGATTCGGGATGAAACACCGCCGAGCCGACGCCGATCATCATCGCCGACACCAGAACCAGCTCATAGCTGCCGGCCACAGACAGAAGCAGAAGACCAACAAGGCTCGAAACCATGCCCGTCGCCAGCGAATAGGGCATGGGGCGCCTGTCGGCATAAAACCCGACCGCCGGCTGCAGGAGCGAGGCGGTGCACTGGAATGCCAGCGTGATTAGGCCGACCTGCACGAAGGACAGATGCAGCGCCGTCTTGATGTTGGGATAGATGGCCGGCAACAGCGCCTGCATCATGTCGTTCAGCAGGTGACAGAAGCCGATGGCGAACAGCACCGTGAAGCTGGTGGTCTGCGCGATCTGGGTCGGGGTGGGGGCTGTCGTGTCGGTCATCGCGGCGGGGGCTTTTCCGGCTGCCGGTTCTCGGCAAGTGTCTTCCGGCGGGAAGATGTGCGCCTGCGAGCCCTTTTTTTCCAGCCTGTTTCGCGCATTTCCGCCATGCGGGATATCCGGCGGTTGCTCCGGTCCGCCTGTCCCGGCATCCTCGAGAAACAAAGCGTGGGAGGCGGGAATGAAGCTGGTCGGGTGGGCCTTTTTGGCCGCATGGGGCCTTGTTACGGTCTTCGCAGCGGCCCCAGACGCTGAATCACCCGTTTGCGAGCCCCGACCACTC
>JBEHXB010000133.1:0-6674 GCA_048498895.1 Pseudomonadota bacterium | reverse complement strand
CCATAAAGCTGGCGGCGGCGGCGTTCGGGTTGTGGCTGGGCGTCGGTCATGGGGCGAGGCTTTTCGCGGATGCCGGTGGACTTGGCAACTGGGCAGCCATGCGCCTTGTGCAGACTTTCTCTATTGACTTTATAGACTATGAGAGGAATTTATCCTCGTCCACGCCGAGGGGGCGTCATGTCCGAATTCCTGAATCCGCTTTTCGTCGTCTCGGGCTTTGGTGTGGGCTTCATTGTCGGGCTGACCGGGGTCGGCGGCGGCTCTCTGATGACCCCGGTGTTGATCTTTCTGTTCGGCGTGCATCCGGGCACCGCGGTGGGCACCGACCTTCTCTATGCCTGCGGCACCAAGACGGCAGGAACCTGGGTCCACAACATCCACCACAACATCGACTGGCCGCTGGTGGGACGGCTGGCTTTGGGCAGCCTGCCCGCCGCCGCGCTGTGCCTTCTGGGCCTGTCCTGGCTGGGCGCCGGCGCCGCCAGTGCATTTGTCACGCGCACGCTTGGCATCGCTTTGGCCGCCACTGCCATCGCCATCCTGTTCCGGCGCCAGATCCTGAACCGTTACGCCACGCGCGTCGCGGCGCTGGGGATGCGCACCATCCATCTTCTGACCATCGCGATGGGCGCTTGCCTGGGCGCGTTGGTCACGCTGTCCTCGGTGGGGGCGGGCGCGCTGGGCGCAACCGCGCTGCTGCTGCTCTATCCGCGCCATGAAGTGTCTCGCATCATCGGCTCTGACATCGCCCATGCGGTGCCGCTTACCCTGATCGCGGGGGCGGGCCATGTGGCGATGGGCCAGACCGATTTCGGCATGCTGGCATCGCTGCTGCTGGGTTCGGTGCCCGGCATCATGCTGGCCAGCAGCATCGCGCCCCGCGTGCCCGAGCGGGTGCTGCGCACCGTGCTGGCCTGCGTGCTGCTGCTGGTGTCGGCCAGGCTGATGGCTTAGGGGCTCGGCCGGCCTGCGGTATTCTGAACCCCCTCTGTCGCAGCAGCTCGGTCCGCCAAGGCGGACACATCGCTGCGACATCTCCCCCTTCCTGGCGCTTCGCGCCAAAGGGGGAGGGCGCTCAGCTTGCCGCGGGAACTTGCAATCGTGAGAAGGATCAGAGCGCGTTCTTGATCGCGTCCGCCAGGTCGGTCTTCTCCCAGGAGAAACCGCCATCGGCCTCCGGCTCGCGGCCGAAGTGACCGTAAGCGGAAGTACGCGCGAAGATCGGACGATTGAGGTTCAGATGCTCGCGGATGCCGCGCGGCTTCAGGTTCATCACCTGGGGCAGCACCAGCTCGAGCCTGGCCTCATCGACCTTGCCGGTGCCGTGCGTGTCGACATAGACACTCAAGGGCTCGGCCACGCCGATGGCATAGGCGATCTGGATGGTGCAGCGGTCGGCCAGCTCTGCGGCCACGACGTTCTTGGCCAGATAGCGCGCTGCATAGGCCGCGGAACGGTCGACCTTGGTGGAGTCCTTGCCCGAGAAGGCGCCGCCGCCATGCGGAGCCGCGCCGCCGTAGGTATCGACGATGATCTTGCGCCCCGTCAGGCCGCAGTCGCCGTCCGGCCCGCCGATGACAAAGGCGCCGGTGGGATTGATGTGCCAGACGGTCTTGGGCGTGATCCATTCCTTCGGCAGGGCCTGGCGGATATAGGGCTCGACGATCTGGCGGATATGGCTGGAGGTCTGGTTCTCGTCCATGTGCTGGGTGGAGAGCACGATCTGGGTCGCCTCCACCGGCTTGCCATTCTCGTAACGCACGGTCACCTGGCTCTTGGCGTCGGGGCCCAGGGTGGGCTCCCGGCCTGCGTGGCGCGCATCGGCAAGCAGCTTGAGAATCCTGTGGCTGTAATAGAGCGGCGCCGGCATCAGGGCCGGTGTCTCGCGGCAGGCATAGCCGAACATGATGCCCTGATCGCCCGCGCCTTCATCCTTGTTGCCGGAGGCGTCCACGCCCTGGGCGATGTGGGCGGACTGGGCATGCAACAGCACCTCGACCTGCGCGGTCTTCCAGTGGAAGCCGTCCTGTTCATAGCCGATGTCCTTGATGGCCTGGCGGGCCACTTCCTCGATCTGGGCGGGACCGACGGACTTGGGGCCCCGGGTTTCGCCCGCGATGATCACCCGGTTGGTGGTGGCCAGGGTTTCGCAGGCGGCACGGATGTCCCACGGACTCATGCCTTCCCTGGGTCCCTCGCGGAAGAACAGGTCCACGACTTCATCCGAAATGCGATCACAGACCTTGTCGGGATGGCCCTCCGAAACACTCTCGGAAGTGAAGAGATAGTTCTGCCGCGCCATGCCTGAGGTCCTTTTCTGGAAGCCGGCGTCTGTTTACAGCGAATCCGGCAGGGGTCAAAGGGACATATGCAGAATTTGACATATCCCCCTTCGCCGCAGGGATTTAGCGCCTGAAATCGGGGCATTAACCCTTGGGCGTCAGGGTTGCTATAAGAGGGGGAACCTGATTTCCACGAAAGCGCCATGCGTACTGCAACAGTCGAACGCAAGACCCGCGAGACCGAAATTGCCGTGTCCCTGGACCTGGACGGCACCGGCGAGGCCGACATCGACACCGGTATCGGTTTCCTGGACCACATGCTGGAAAGCTTCGCGCGCCATTCCATGATCGACCTGAAGGTGCGCGCCACCGGCGACCTGCATGTCGATTTCCATCACACCACCGAAGACACCGCCATCGTCATCGGTCAGGCGGTGAAGAAGGCGCTGGGCGATTTTTCCGGCATCACCCGCTTCGGCAGCGCACTGATCCCCATGGACGAGGCACTGACGCGGGTCGCAATCGACATTTCCAACCGCCCCTACCTGGTCTGGAAGGTGGCGATTCCCAAGCCCAAGCTGGGCGAGATGGATACCGAACTGTTCAAGGAATGGTTCCAGGCCTTCGCCCAGAATGCCGGCGTGTGCCTGCACATCGAAAATCTTTACGCCGATAACAGCCATCACATTGTCGAGACCTGCTTCAAGGGACTGGCACGGTCGCTGCGCCAGGCGGTGACGCCGGATGAACGTCTCGACGGGGCGGCTCCTTCCAGCAAAGGCTCGCTCTGAGCCTGCCGTTCAGCCCTGAAGGCTGCGGATATCCTGCCGGCACACAGCCGCTTCGAAAACAAATAGGCGGGCATCCCGGGATCTGCGCGTGCCGCGCGGCGCTTTTCTTCCAGTCTGGCCTTCCCATCTGGACGGCCATCGGTGAAAGGGACTTGCATGCGGGCTCTGGAAATCTTCGCCGCGCTGGCTCTGGCGGCCATTCTGTTCATCGCCCTGAAGGTGACGGGCATGATCATCCAGGTTGCGCTGTTCGGCGCGTTGACGGGCCTGGTGCTGGGTTTTGTGCTGGCCAGGATGGTTCGCGGCGATTGACGCGGACAATTTCTGGTTGATCTTTCGTTCCTTGAATGTTCCAATCAGCGGATGATCAGCTCTCATACCGCCATTGAAGTTGCGCGCGGGGTCAGCCGGCTTCTGCTGCAGGAAGGCTATTCGCCCATATTGGAGTTCACCTTGCCCAACGGTCGGCGGCTTGACGTTGCCGCCATCGGCCCCGGCGGGGAAATGCTGGGGGTGGAGATCAAGGTGGCGCTGGCCGACCTGAGGGGCGACGGCAAATGGCCCGAATATCTGGACTATTGCGACCTGTTCTATTTCGCGGTGCCGCCCGATTTTCCCGATGAGCATGTGCCGCAGGATCCGGGCCTGATCGTGGCCGACCGCTATGGCGGCGCGATCGTGAAGGAGGCGGTGGTGCAGAGCCTTCATGCCAGCCGGCGCAAGGCGGTGACCGTCAGCTTCGCGCGCTGTGCCGCCGACCGACTCAGCCGCACGCTGGATGAGATCGCAATTTCTCAGACGCCCAATCTGGTCAAGCCTGATGCCCCTCAATAGATCCCAGGCCCGCAAGATCATGCTGTCCGTGAAGGGCGCCAGCGAGGGGCCTTATTTCGGGCGGCCGTCCGTTTTTTATGCCGAAAGCTTTGTCGGGCGGGTGCACGACAGGGAGGAAGCGGTGGCGCTGCGCGTGGGCAGCATCGAGATGCGCGACGTGATGCTGGAGGCCGAACCGAAGCTCTTTTACATCACCGATCACTATCGGCCGTGGCCGATGCTGCTGGCCCGGCTTCAGGCGCTGGATACCCGCACCCTCAAGGAACTGGTGGCCGCACGCATCGGCGAGATCGAGGCCAGGGCGAAGAAGAAGCGCAAGCCTGCGGACAGATCCGCGAAGAAGACCGCGCCAGTGAACGCGCCGATGAAGAAGGCCGCCAGGCGCTCGGGCAGGACGGCACGGCCGTCATAAATTGTCGGTGGAGCGAGGCTCCGCCCGGCGCGCCCGCAATCAGCGAGGGCTGCGCTTGGCCAGAATTCTTTGCAGTGTCCGGCGGTGCATGTTCAATCGCCGCGCCGTCTCGCTGACATTGTGCCCGCACAGCTCGTAGACGCGCTGGATGTGTTCCCAGCGCACCCGGTCGGCCGACATCGGGTTCTCCGGCGGCTTGGGCTTGGAGCCGGGCGTGGCCATCAGCGCCGCCAGGATGTCGTCGGCGTCGGCCGGCTTGGGCAAATAGTCGATGGCGCCATACTTCACCGCGGCCACGGCAGTGGCGATATTGCCGAAACCGGTCAGCACCACCACACGGCTGTCGGGGCGGGTGGTGTGCAGGGTTTCCACCACATCCAGGCCGTTGCCGTCGTCCAGCTTGAGGTCGACCACGGCATAAGCCGGCGGCGCATCCTTGGCGCGGGCCTTGCCTTCGGCAACGGACTCGGCCTGGGTGACGACGAAGCCGCGAGCTTCCATCGCGCGTGCCAGACGCTCGCGCAGCGGACGATCGTCCTCAACCAGAAGAAGTGTCTTGTCTTCGGGATTGCTCATTTTCGCCGTCGCTATAGGTCGCTTTTGTCGCGGCGTCAAACGACCCCAGGCAGGGCCCGCCCGTCAGGCCGCGTCCAATGACGGTTTCACGCGTCGGAGGGGACTGGCGGCTGCGGCCCATCGATTACGCCGCGCGGCCAGCGGATCTGGACCTGGGCGCCGCCCGTCGCCCGATTGACCGCCTTAACCATGCCGCCGGTTTGTTCCAGCAGCACCTTGGCGATGAAGAAGCCCAGGCCCATTCCCTCATGCTCGTCCAGCGCCTGCGGGTTCATTTCGGTTTCGCCCGGCGCGCGGTGGCCGGGCCGCGAAGTGAGGTAGGGTTCGCCCAGCGCCTCGAAGATTTCCGGGGCAAAGCCCGGCCCGTCGTCGGTGACGGCGACATAAAGATAGGCCGCGTCCCAGCTGGCGCTGATCTCGACCAGCGCATTGGCAAAGTCCGCGGCATTCTCGATGATGTTGCCAAGCCCGTGCAGCAGCTCCGGCGCGCGCCAGACCTCCGGCACGGTCTTCTGCGATTCCGAAGTGGGCGGGGTGACGCTGACGCGAATTTCCAGGTCCTCGCCCCGATGCTGGGAGGCGATATCGTCGAGGAAGGCGCCCAGCGGCAGGCGCGCGGTGGCGCCCAGCATGGTTTCCTCAGGGCTCGCCAGCCGGGCGATGATGGCACGGCAGCGTTCGGCCTGGTCACGCAGCAGACGCACATCTTCCACTTCCGGCGAATTTTCCGGCAGTGCCCGCTCCAACTCGCGCGCCACCACCGCGATGGTTCCCAAAGGCGTGCCCAGTTCATGCGCGGCGGCGGTGGCCAGCGCACCCAGCGACGCCAGCCGATGCTCGCGCGAAAGCGCCAGCTGTGTCGCCGCCAGACCCGCCGACATGCGCGCCGATTCCGAGGCGATGCGCCAGGCATAGACCGAGGTGAACCCTATGCCGATCACCAGCGCGGTCCAGATGCCGGCCTGATAGAGCTGGGGCAGGTTGAGCACCTCGCCATTGGGCCAGGGCAGCGGGCGATGGACGATGGCGATCACCGACACCGAGGCAAAGGCGATGAAAGCCAGGATCAGCGTGTTGCCCAGGTTCAGCGTGGCGGCGGCGATCACCACCGGCGCCAGGAACATCAGGGCAAAGGGATTGGTGATGCCGCCTGTCAGGTAAAGCAGCGCCGCCAACTGCAGCACGTCGAAGGCCAGGTAAAACGTCGCCTCGCGATTGGTGAGGCGGTGGGTCGGCGGATAGCGCACAGCCAGAAGAATGTTCAGCGCCGCGCTGACCGCGATCGCGATGGCGCAATAAAGAATGGGCAAGGGATAGCCCAGGGCAAAATAGACCAGGAACAGCGCCGCCGACTGGCCCGCGATGGCCAGCCAGCGCAGGTTCGACAGGGTGCGAAGCCGCACCCGCCCGCCTCCCGCGCCCTGGTGTATTCCGCGCGCCAGTTCCCGTGGCCATGGGCCTGCCAATTTGTTCACTTTCCTCTGCGGTCCAGACCGATTAGAGCAGGTCCGCCATGTTCCGCAACAGCTACGCCCTGATCGCCTTCCTGCTGGTTGTGGCGGCCGTCGCCGGGGTGGTGCTGTGGCGCCAGGCCGACAGCGTACCTGGCATGGGCCGCGTGATCACCACCGGCCAGATCGATGTGGGCGGTCCGTTCCAGCTGATCGACCAGAATGGCCAAAAAAAGAGCGACGCCGATTTCCGCGGCCGCTACATGCTGATCTATTTCGGATACAGCTTCTGTCCCGACGTCTGTCCCACCACCCTGGGCGTCATGGC
>JBEHXB010000132.1:0-6721 GCA_048498895.1 Pseudomonadota bacterium | reverse complement strand
GCGCCCTATTCCAGCTTCCGTCTTGATGACGGTGAAATTCTGCGCGTGGGGAGCTTGCGGCTGAAAGCTCTACACACGCCCGGCCACACACGCGATTCGATGTGCGTCGTCGCCGAGGACCGCATTTTCACAGGCGATACGCTATTGATCGGCGGCACGGGACGCACGGACCTGCCCACCGGCGATCCGGGCGCGCTCTATGACAGCCTTTTCCGGATTGTACTAAGGCTGTCGCCCGACTTGCTGGTCTACCCCGCCCATGACTACAAGGGCCGGAGCCATTCCACCATCGGTGTGGAGATCGAATCCAACCCGCGGCTTCAGGTGCGCGATCGTGACTCATTCATCGAGATGATGAACCGTCTCAACCTGGCCGCACCCACGCACCTGACCGAGGCGCTTCGCACCAACATGAGCGGCGGTAAAACGGTGGAGCAGGTCCTGGCAGAAGCCGCCTCCCGGATTCCATTCGTCACCCTTGGCGAACTGGCCGAGCGCGTGGCGGCGGACACGCTGGACATGATCCTCTTGGATGTGCGCGAGAAGGATGCCTTCGACACCGGTCACATTCCCGGCGCGCAGCATCTTCCGCGCGGCCAGCTGGAGCTTCGCGTCAACAAAGACCTGCCCGATCCGACGCGACGCATTCTTGTGGCGTGCGAGTTTGGCCGCATCTCGACCCTGGCCGCGGCGACGCTGCGCGACCTGGGCTATACGCGGGTCGCCGCGCTGGACGGCGGCATGCAGGCCTGGCGCGAAGCCGGATACCCCATGACGCGGAACTGACCGGGCCCTACTCCGCCGCCAGACTGTTGCGTTTGTCGAAGTTCGCCCAGACGCCGCTTTCGCCATCCCAGGAACCGCTGGTGGCGCCCTTGGAATATTCAGTGGCGCGCTGCTCGAAGAAATTGGCGTGCTCGACCCCGTTCAGGATCTCAACCAACCAGGGCAGCGGATGGGCCTTGAGCTGCCTGTAACCGCTCTCGGTCTCTTCGAAATTGCCGAACACAGGCTGCAACTTGAGCTGGGTCAGGCGCCAGTCGGCGATGTATCGGACATAGGATTTTATATCGCTTGCCGTCATGCCCTTGATCTCTCCCATGCCGAACGCCAGGTCGACGAAACCTTCTTCCAGCTTGACCATGGTAGAGGCGACTTCGCGGATATCGTCGCGCACCTGTTTGGTGACGGCGCCGGTCTCTTCGTTCCAGGCGTGATAGAGCTTGGTGATGCCCTCGCAGTGCAGGCTTTCGTCGCGCACCGACCAGGAGACGATCTGGCCCATGCCGTTCATCTTGTTGTGGCGCGGAAAGTTCAGAAGCATGGCGAAGCTGGCAAACAGGGCCATGCCTTCGGTAAAGCTGCCGAACATGGCCAGGGTGCGCGCCACGTCGGCGCAGGTGCCAACGCCGAAGGTGTGCATGTAATCGGCCTTGGCGCGCATTTCGGCATAATCGCGGAACGCCTCGAATTCGGCCTGGGGCATGCCCAGCGTCTTGAGGATCAGCGCGTAAGCGTCGATATGCACCGTCTCCATGTTGGAGAAGGCGGCCATCATCATCTGCACTTCCAGCGGCTGGAATATAGGGATGTAGCGCTTGAGGTAGTTGTCGCCCACTTCGACGTCGGACTGGGTGAAGAACCGGAAAATCTGGGTCAGGAGCGCGCGCTCGGCATCGGTGATGTTGCCGGCCTGCCAGTCGCGGATATCAGCCCCGAGCGGCACTTCCTCGCCCATCCAGTGGGTCTGCTGCTGGCGCTTCCAGCATTCGTAGGCCCAGCGATACCGGGTGACGTCATAGGTCCCGGTGGAGTTGAGCAACCCCACCGTGCTCTTTCCGATCAGCGACTTCGTATCAACGTCCGCCAGGTTCACTGACATGCCAGGCACTCTTCATAATCTGTCCTGGGCGCCGCCGCGGTGCCGCCCTTCTCTCTCTTTTCCAGTTGCCCGGCGAAGCCGGCGCGGCTGACCGATTTGGAGCGGCAGTAATAGAGGCTCTTGATGCCGCGCTCCCACGCCGTCCAGTGCAGCATGTGCAGGTCCCACTTGTCGATGTCGGCGGGCAGGAACAGGTTCAGCGACTGGCTCTGGCAGATATAGGGCGTGCGATCGGCCGCCAGTTCGATAATCCAGCGCTGGTCGATCTCGAACGCCGTGCGGAAGACCGCCTTCTCGTCCTCGCTCAGGCAGTCCAGGTGCTGGACCGAGCCTTCCTGCTCGACAATCGACTGCCAAACCTCGGCCGTATCCTGGCCCTTCGATTTCAGCAGATCTTGCAGGTAGCTGTTGCGCACAACAAAGGCGCCAGACAGCGTCTTGTGAGTGTAGACGTTTGCCGGGATCGGCTCGACGCAGGCGCTGGTGCCGCCGCAGATGATCGAGATGGAGGCCGTTGGCGCGATCGCCAGCTTATGGCTGAAGCGCGCTTTCATCCCCTTCTCCGCCGCGTCCGGGCAGGCGCCGCGTTCCTCGGCCAGGTGAAATGAAGCGGCGTCGGCCTCGCGGCGGATCTTCCTGAAAATACGCAGGTTCCACGACTTGGCCATCGCGCTTTCCAGGGGGATGCCCTTCTGCTGCAGGAAAGAGTGGAAGCCCATCACGCCCAGGCCGACCGAACGCTCGCGCAGGGCGCTGTACTTGGCGCGGTACATGCTGTCGGGCGCGGTCTCGATGAAGCTGGTCAGGACATTGTCCAGCATGCGCAGGATGTCCTCGATGAAGCCTTCCTCGTTCTCCCACTGGTCCCAGGTCTCGATATTCAGCGAACTGAGGCAGCACACCGCCGTGCGTTCCTTGCCGTCATGGTCGGCGCCGGTAGGCAGCGTGATCTCCGAGCACAGGTTGGAGGTGTTGACCTTCAGCCCCAGTTCGCGCTGGTGCTTGGGCAGCGCGCGGTTCACATGATCGATGTTCAGGATGTAGGGCTCGCCGGTCTGCAGGCGCGTCTCCAGGATGCGCTGCCACAACTGGCGGGCATCGATTTCGCGCAACACCGTGCCGTCCTTCGGACTCTTCAGGCCGAACTTGCGACCCTCCTTCACGCACAGCATGAACTCGTCGGTGATGTTGATGCCGTGATGCAGGTTCAGGCCCTTGCGGTTGAAGTCGCCCGATGCCTTGCGGATCTCCAGGAACTCCTCGATCTCGGGATGGGAGATATCGAGATAAACCGCCGCCGAGCCGCGCCGCAGCGAGCCCTGGCTGATCGCCAGGGTCAGGCCGTCCATCACATGGATGAAGGGAATGATGCCGCTGGTGGCACCGGTCTTCACCTTCTCGCCGATCGAGCGGACCTTGCCCCAATAGGTGCCAATTCCGCCGCCGTTCGACGCCAGTGCGACGTTTTCGTTCCACACGCCCACAATGCCATCCAGCGAGTCCGGTACGTCGTTAAGGAAGCAGGAGATCGGCAGTCCGCGGGTGGTGCCGCCATTCGACAGCACGGGCGTGGCCGGCATGAACCACAGCCGACTCATGTAATCGTACAGGCGCTGGGCATGGGCCACATCGTCGGCATAGGCGCAGGAAACGCGGGCGAACATGTCCTGGAAGCTTTCACCCGGCATCAGGTAGCGGTCGGTCAGCGTCGCCTTGCCGAAGGGCGTCAAGAGCGCATCGCGCGTGCGATCCAGCACCAGGTCGGAGGGCGTGGGCCGCGGCGCCAGAGGGCTGGGCAAAGGTGCGCCCGCGGCGCGCGCGTGCAATGGCGGCTGGCCGGCATGACGGTCGGACCGGAGCGCCGCCTTCGGCGCAGGAGGCTCAATAGGTCTGGTTTCTGTCGTAACCGTTCTGGTGATGACGATGGTCCGGTCCGGGGCGCGGGTCTCCACCAGCTGGCCTTCGGAGTCGAAATCGCCGTAAACCTTGCCAATCGCCGACATGAAAGCCCCCGAAATCGTACTTTGAGTGGGATAGAAGACGCTGGCGAACGCCCCCTCTTTCAGGGACTCACCCGACGCTTCCAGCCTCTAGATGTGACATTGCTGAGATGTTCAGCGCCTATATCTGGTGGTGATTTGGCCTTTACCGTCAAGCATACTTTTTCCTTCACAGACCGGATTTTTCGCTTGTGGATAGAATTGTGAATCCGCGCGAATTTCCCTCGCCGGTGGCACGTGCCTGCACGCCGAAGGCCCTGTGGATAAGCTCTTCTGTGAGCGAATCAGTGTCGGAAACCAGCCCGCCATCCACAAGCACGACGATCCGGCTGGCGTGTCGGGCCGCCAGGGTCAGATCGTGCAGGGCGGCGATCACCAGTTTGCCAGCCGCCGCCTGCGCCGCAAGCAGCCGCATACAGGTGATGGCGTGGCGCGGATCCAGTCCGGCGATGGGCTCATCCACGATGAGCACCTGCGGATCGCCCACCAGCGCGCGGGCCAGCATGGCGCGCGCGAGCTCTCCGCCCGACAGCGTCGTTGCGGGCTGGATGCGGCGCTCCCACAGGTCACACAGCTTCAACACGCGCGTGATGGCGGGCGCGAAAGCATCCGGCAAGCCTCCGGTGGCGGGAAGCCGGGGCGTCAGGCCCAGCGCCACCAGCCGCTCCACCGAAATGGGCCATTCCACAAGCGGATTTTGGGGCACCCAAGCGCGGCGGGCCGCCAGTTCACGTGTGGCCAGCGCTCCAAGCAGGGTCCCGTCCAGTGTCACCGCACCGCGATCGGGCCGGATCAATCCGGCCAGCGCCGACAGCAGCGTGGATTTGCCTGCGCCATTGGGGCCGATCACGGCGATGAATTCCCCTGCCCTCGCCGTAATCGAAATCCTGTCCAGGATCGTGCGTCCGGCACGCCGGACTGTCAGATCGATGGCGGCCAGCCCGATCATGGCGCGACCTTCCGTATACGGACGACAAGCCAGAAGAAGAAGGGCGTGCCCAGAAGGCTGGTGAAGACGCCCAGCTTCAGTTCGGGGTCGGTGTGCACCAGCCGGGCGGCGACATCGGCGCACAAAAGCAGCAGCGCACCGGTGAGCGCGGACGGCAGCAGCACCCGCCGCGGCTGATAGCCCACCATGGGGCGCACAAGGTGCGGCGCCACCAGGCCGATGAAGCCGATGGCCCCTGTGACGGATGTGACCGCGCCGACCGACAGCGCCGTGCCCGCCACCACCAATGCCGCGAGCTGCCGGACATCTATGCCCAGGCTTTGGGCCTGTGCCTCGCCCAGGGTCAGCGCGTCCAGCGCCCGTCCTGTCGCCGCCAGCAGCGCGGCACCGACCGCCGCGAATGGCAGGACAAGCCATACCTGGGTCCAGCTCTTGTCAGCGATAGAGCCCAGCAACCAGGACATGATCTCGTAGGCGGCGTAAGGGTTGGGCGCGAAATTCAACGCCATTGCGATGCCTGCAGCGGTCAGGCTGGACACCGCGGCCCCCGCAAGAACCAGCGCCACCGTGCCCCCACCACCGCCCAACGCAAAGGTCAGTCCGCAGGCGCCCAGCGCGCCGATCATGCCCATCACCGGCGCGGTAAGCGCCGAAACCGCGGCAAAACCGAAATAGATGGCAATTATCGCACCCAGCGCCGCGCCGCTGGATACGCCCAGCAGCGCAGGTTCGGCCAGCGGGTTGCGGGTAAAGCCTTGCAGAACCGCCCCCGACAGCCCAAGCACCCCACCCACCACCAGCGCCAGCACCGTGCGGGGCGCGCGGATATCCAGCACGACCAGCGAGGCCAGCGAACCGGGCGCCCGCCATAGATCGAGCAGCGACGATGGCGGCAGCCAGACTCGTCCCGCCAGAAGCGAAGCGCAGGTACCAACGCCAATCAGCAGCACCAGCGTCAGGTTAAGGCGGCTCATGGCCTGGCCCCTCTGATGCCGTTCTGTATCTGGCGCGCGCCCTCAACCGCTTCAGGCACGCCGCAGCCATAAAGTACGCGGTAAGTAATGCGCCGACCCCGGTATCGCGCCAACAGAGCCGGGTGCAGGTCCTGATCGGCGCGCAAGGACGCGGTACCCGCGTAGGTATCGCCATAGACCAGGAAATCGGGGCGCGCCGCCAGCAACGACTCCACATCGTAATACCTGAAACGCCGCTTCTCGATATTGCGCGCGCCAGCCGCGCGCAGCAGCGCGTCGAACAGCCCGCCCGTGCCGGGAACATAGCCGCCTTCACCCCATTCGGCCACGCTCGGGGCGCCGCGGGGGCGATGCGCCTTCAACTCGGCAAGCTCGGAATCCATGCGGGCGATGAGCACTTCGCCCTTTTTCTCTTCGCCAACCGCGCGGGCGACCAGCCTGACATTAGCGCGGATCTGGGCAAAATTCTCGGCCGGCGGCACTTCCACGACGCGCGCCCCGGTTTTCGCCAGCAGCGGCTTCAGTGCGGGGGGCGTGAAAGTATCGGTAAGGATCAGGTCGGGATGGACCGCCAAGATCTCCTCTGCGGTGTTGTGGTTGACGGGTATGCGCCCGCCCTGCGGCCACACTCTCAAGGACGCGGGTTCTCGCGACAGGAAGGTGATCGATGCGATGCGCGAGGTGGGCACCAGATCCAGCAGCAATTCGTCGGTGCAGACCTTGAGGGACATTATCCGCTCAGGCCGGGCGTGAGAGGGCGGCGCGGCGGCCGCCCTCTCCCCCAGCAGGACCAGAACAGCAGCCGCGATCATCGCGCGCTTCATCAAAGACTCGCCTTCAGTCCAGCCCAGGCGCCGAAGCCCGGGCGCTGGAATCCGTCCGGATCCTGGTAGCGTTCATCGAACAGATTCTCCAC
>JBEHXB010000131.1:0-6755 GCA_048498895.1 Pseudomonadota bacterium | reverse complement strand
TTCCGAACTGTTGTAATGAATGACGATATTCCAGCCGTCCGCCGCCAGATCCAGCGCGATGGCGCGCCCCAGCCGCCTGCCCGCACCAGTGACCAGCGCTGTTTTCACGACCCCTCACCAGACGGTTCGCTCACCTGGCCGACGCCCTTCTTCATGCGATAAATCCGATCGTTTTCTTCACCTCTTCCATGACCGGTGTGGCGATGGCGCGGGCGCGCGCAGCGCCATCATGCAGCAGGCGGTCGATCTGGGCGGGGTCGGCAAGAAGCCTGCGCATTTCCCGGTTGATCGGCTCCAGCCTGGCCACGGTCAGATCGGCCAGTACCGACTTGAAGGTGGAGAATTGCTGGCCGGCGAACTGGGCAATGGAGGCATCCAACGATTGATCCGCCAGGGCGGCATGGATGGAAAGCAGGTTTTCCGCCTCTGGCCGGCCCTTCAATTCATCCTTGCTGGCGGGCAGCGGCAGCGGATCGGTCCTGGCCCGCTTGATCTTGTTGGCAATCGTTTCGGCGTCATCGACGAGGTTGATGCGGCTCATGTCGCTATCGTCCGATTTGGACATCTTTTTGGTGCCATCGCGCAGGGACATGACGCGCGTGGCCGGGCCGATGATCACGGGCTCAGGCTGGGGGAAGAAGCCGGGGACCCCGTAGTCATTGTTGAATTTGGCGGCAATGTCGCGCGCCAGCTCCAGATGCTGCTTCTGGTCCTCTCCCACCGGAACATGCGTGGCCCTGTAGACCAGGATGTCGGCGGCCATCAGCACCGGATAGGTATAGAGCCCAACGCTGGCGCGTTCCTTGTGCTTGCCCGACTTTTCCTTGAACTGGGTCATGCGGTCCATCCAGCCAAGTCGTGCGACGCAGTTGAGAATCCAGGCCAGCTCGGCATGCTCGGGTACCTGGCCCTGGTTGAAGATGGGTGTACGTTCGGGGTCCACGCCAGCGGCGATATAGGCAGCTGTTACCTCACGGGTGGCCTGGGCCAGCTCCTGAGGCTTTCCATAGCCGGCCTCTGCGGTGATGGCGTGCATATCCACCACGCAGAACAGGCACGGCATCTGTTCCTGCAACTTTACCCAGTTCTTCAGGGCGCCCAGGTAATTGCCCAAATGCAGGGTGTTGGTGGGCTGCATGCCCGAAAGGACGAGAGGGGCGTGTGTTTGGGTCATCACAGTAATTCTTTATGCGTCGGGCCGGTGTTATGCGGTGAAGGCGCCGCCCGTGCAAGTCGGGCGCATCAGAGAGCAGCCAGGGCAGGGCTGTCGCCCAAGGAATTCATCAGCCGGGATTCAATGGCCTGAAGACGGCTGGGCTGGTGAATCTTGTGGCCGAAGCCGTCGCGCACATAGAAGACGTCGATGGCCCGCTCGCCATAGGTGGTGACCATGGCGGTGGATATGGACAGGCCCGATTCAAACAGGGCGTGCGTCACGTCATAGAGCAGGCCCGGCCGGTCCAGGCACTCCACCTCGATCACAGTGGCGATACGCGAGGCTTCATTGTCGAAATGCACCTTCGGGGTGATTTGGAAGGCGCTGGGGCGCGCTCGTTGGGCGCGGCGGGCCAGTTGCTGGCGCGGCCAGACCTCGCCGCGCAATGTCTTCTCGATGGCCTTGCCCAGCCGGGCTATGCGCTCGACATCGCCAAAGGCTTCGCCCTCTGCATCCTGCACCGAGAAGACATCGACGGCGAAACCATCGGTCGTGGTGAAGGCCTTGGCATCGACGATGGAACCGCCCGACATGGCAATGGCGCCGGCGATTTGGGAAAAGAGGCCGGCGTTGTCGGGAGTGTAGATGGTGATATCGGTGACGGCCCGGAAAATGTTGGAATCCGCCGACATGGCCAAAAGCTGACTGTTGGCGTCGGCCTCTGCCATCAGCCTGGCATGGCGCTCCAGCTCTTCCGGCTCGAAGGCAAGCCAATAATTGTCGTAATGACGCGTCAGCGCGCGTTCCTGTTGCGCCGGGGTGAAGTCCGACAGGCTCGCCGCAAGTGTTTCCTTGGCCGCGGCCACGCGCACGCTGCGCGCCGGTGCCTGGTCGCCGCCCGTCATCATGTTCTCCGCGGCGTAATAAAGTTCGCGCAGCAACTGGCCCTTCCATCCATTCCAGACGCCCGGGCCGACGGCGCGAATGTCTGCCACGGTCAGCACCAGCAACATGCGCAGCATCTCGGGCGACTGCACCATATCAACGAAGTCACGCACCGTCTTGGGGTCTGACACGTCGCGGCGCTGGGCAGTATCGCTCATCACCAGGTGATACTTGACGAGCCAGGCGACGGCAGCGGTGTCGGAGGCCGACAGGCCAAGTCGGGGGCACAAGCCGCGGGCAATCTCGGCACCCACGTCACTATGATCGCCGGGCAGCCCCTTGGCCACATCATGCAGCAGGATCGCACAGTAAAGGATGTTGCGATTCTGGATGCGCTTGACAATCTCGGTGGTCAGCGGATTGTCATCCCTGCTTTCGCCGCGTTCGATGGCGGCAACGTTGCCCACCGCGCGGATCAGGTGTTCGTCCACCGTATAATGGTGATACATGTTGAACTGCATGAGGCCCACCGCATGGCCGAACTCTGGAATGAATCGGCCCAGCACGCCCGCCTCATTCATCAGGCGCAGGGCCCGTTCGGGATCATGGCGGGAGGTCAGCGCATCCAAAAACGCCTGGTTGGCTTGGGGGCTTTGGCGCACCTCGTCGGTGATAACGTCCAGCGATCGGGTAATGGTGCGCAGCGCATCGGGGTGAATGTCCACGCCCTTGGCGTCGGCGATACAGAATATCTTGATGATGTTGGCCGGATCCTGCCGGAAGATGCCGGCCCGCGCTGCAAGCCGGCCGTTCTCGACATAGAAATCGTCTTCAGGGCTGCGGGGTTTCAGAAAGCCGGGCAGGATGTGGCGTAGCGAACGGCGCTGTTTCTTGTGTTGCTCTTCCAGGGCCGCACAGAAGATGCGGGTCAGATCGCCGACATCCTTGGCCACCAGGAAGTAGGCCTTCATGAATTGTTCGACTGCCCGACGAGGTTTATCGGCATCGACATAGCCCAATTCGGCGGCAAGCGCCGGCTGCACGTCGAAAGACAGGCGTTCTTCCGCCCTGCCCAACAGGTAATGAAGATGAGTGCGCACGTTCCACAGAAAGGCTTCTGCCTTCTGGAAAGTCTCATATTCATCACGTGTGAAGACGCCATGCTGTACCAGGTCGGCGGTATCCTCGACATGATAAAGATACTTACCGATCCAGTAGAGTGTCTGCAGGTCGCGCAGGCCACCTTTGCCTTCCTTGATGTTGGGCTCGACCAAATAGCGGCTTTCGCCCTGGCGGGCATGACGCTGGTCGCGCTCGGCAAGCTTGGCCTCGACAAATTCGCGGCTATTGCCGGTGGCGATGTCATTCCAGAATTTCTTGCGTAATTCTTCGGAGAGGCCTTTGTCGCCCCACAGATAGCGGGCCTCCAGAATGGCGGTGCGAATGGTGATGTCCTGTTTGGCCAAACGCACGCATTCGGCCATGCTGCGGGTGGCGTGGCCAACCTTCAGGCCCAGATCCCACAGCATATAGAGAATGAATTCGATTACGCTTTCGCCCCAGGCGGTCTGCTTGAAGGGCCGCACGAACAGAAGGTCGATGTCGGACCCCGGCGCCAGCTCGCCGCGGCCATAGCCGCCGGTTGCGACGATGGTGATGCGTTCGGCGCTCGACGGGTTCTGCGCGTAATAGACGTGCTTGACCGCGAAGTCATAGATCACCTGAATCAGCACGTCCTGCATATCCGACAGGGCCCGGGCCGCGAGAAGGCCAGGAAGCCCTTCCTGCTTGACGGCAAGGCGGACTTTTTCGCGGCCATCCAGGAATGCCGTCTTGATCAGGCCCAGGCCAGCCTGACGCAGGGTGGTAACATCCGGTGTCGCCCTGGCCAGCGCCGTCAGCTCATGGCGCAGTTGCACCCCGTCAACCAGCGCCGTGCCGTCCAGCTTTTTCTCTGCGTCCACAATCGGTTCCCGGTCTTACAGGTGTTGATAATGTCATGCGCGGTCCAGGCAGGCTACCCGGGCGGCGCGGTCCATCCGTGCGCTCATCTCCGATCAGACTGGCTGGAACGGGAACCAGGCCGCACCGATCAAGGTTTTCGGAGAGGGGCGATTGCCGATTTTTCGGGAGGTTTGAAATGCGCCCAATTCCCCTTGCCGCGGTTGCGGCGACCTTGTTTTCCCTTACCATCGGAGCCGCCTGCGCCGCCCAGGACACACCAATGATGAGCAATGGCGTGGAAGCGGTTTGCACCGGGGTGGGGTCCGCCAAGGACAATCCCAAATGGGACGGCTATCCGGTGAAAGTGGTCTTCTCCAATGGGGCCCAGGAGTTCGTCGCCGGCGAGCATGTGATCCTCAAGCGCGGCGACCAGACGTTGGTGGAGATGGACTGCGACGCGCCCTGGATGCTGTTCAGGGCGCCGGCCGGCAAATACACGCTGACCGCGTCATTGCCGGGCCGCGCCGACAGCGAACACAGCGCCACCTTCACGACCGACGGGCCGGACGCCGGCCAGAAACGGCTGGACATTTCCTTTACCGCGCCGCGCAAGGACCAGACCCAGATCGCGGAATAGCGGCGCAATCGGTGCCGGAAAATAAAAGAGCCGGCGGAAAATATCCGCCGGCCCCCGTCAGTGGCGTCAAAAAACCGCTTTAGACGGCCTTGAGGTTCGCCGCCTTGGCGCCCCGCGCGTCCGGCACGATATCGAACGAGACCTTCTGGCCTTCCGCCAGCGAGCGCAGGCCCGCCGCTTCCACGGCGGTGGCGTGGACGAACACATCCTTGCCGCCACCTTCGGGCGCGATGAAACCGTAGCCCTTGGTGGTGTTGAAGAATTTGACGGTACCGATAGTCATGCAAAAAGTTCCTGCGTTGGTGTCCGCCGGCGAATGCCGGTGGAACGGGCTTACGGTGTCGCAGGGAAGGAGAGTCGTCCAGGCGCGCACTCTAAAGGCGGCAGGATATCGTCAGGTGCGCTTCTTCTGTGACGGGCGTAATTCCACGTGCCCGCGACAATACGCGCGGGCAAGTCCGAGCGCAATGGCGCGAAAACGTTCGCAGGTGCAACGGAACCCCGGGTTGGCGGGAGTGCCAGCGCGCCATGCCAAAGTACGGGTTCCTCCCCGGCCGGGTATGGCTATGGTGGGGCCAGCAAGGAGAGGGCCATGACAGTCACAATCTACCACAACCCCAACTGCAGCACCTCGCGCAGCGTGCTGGCGCTGCTGCGTGAGCGGGGGATCGAGCCAGTGGTGGTGCAGTACCTTAAGACGCCGCTGGACCGGGGGGCGCTGAAGACGTTGGTGGCGACGATGGGCGTGCCGGCGCGCGACCTGGTGCGCTGGAAGGAGAAGGAGGCGGTCAGTGCCGCCGGCGTGACGCCGGAAATGACAGAGGGTGCGCTGCTTGAAGCGATGGCGCGGTTTCCGGTGTTGATGAACCGGCCGATCGTGGCGACCGGCAAGGGCGCCCGGCTGTGCCGCCCGCCAGAGACGGTCAGCGAAATTCTGTGAATCTGCCGGTCAGCTGATCACGATGCGCCGCACGGCGCGTTTCTTGGGAACGGGCACGGCATCGTCATCCTTTTCGGCCAGACGCGCGTCTTCGGCTTCCTTTTCCAGCCGCAGCGCGCGCAGCCGCGCGGTCTTGGCGTCATTGGCGGCGCTTTCGGCGGCCATTTCCTGCTTCACCAGCTGTGTGCGCTTTTCCCAGATCTGGGCGGCGCTGACGGCAGACGGGGAGCCGGGCTTGGACATGACAATACCTCGCTTGAAAAAGGAAACGGGCGGCCGCGCGAGACGGCCGCCCGCAAAAGCACCGTCAAACGGCCGACAGATTGGCGGCCTTGGCGCCGCGCGCATCCGGAACGATGTCGAAATTGACCTTCTGGCCCTCATTGAGGGTGCGAAGGCCGGCTGCCTCGACGGCGCTGACATGGACGAACACGTCCTTGCCGCCGCCATCAGGCGAGATGAAGCCGAAGCCCTTTGCGGAATTGAAGAACTTCACGGTGCCGACGGTCACTGGATTTTCCTTTCAGTCATCGGGTTAGCGGACATGCGAGATGCAGGGCCGCAGTGGAACAAGATCGAAGCCTGAAGGAAGAGTTTCGGTTCGGTCCGGCGCGCTGAGGCGGTCAGAGAGACAGAAGCGCTTCGTCTGACGAAAGACACAAGAACCACGTGGCATCTACTATAGGGTCTGGCGGCCCGGTTGACAATCACCGGGCGCCCGGTCCGGAAATGGCCCGAAAGGCGCGGGGGCGCGGATAGCCCGGATTGGCCCCGGATCGCCTTGTGCGCGGTCAAACGGCCCGGTTTCCCCCATCCCGCTATGCCACAGGGGCGGGGGCGGATTTACCGGATTGCCGCGGCGAAAGCGGGGCGATTTTTCCCGCCCCTCCCCCCTTGTCGAACAGTGGCCTGTCCAGCAGCGGGGGCGCCAGGGGCGGCCCGGCGCGTGGGGCGCCTACCAGTGGACCACCGTCATTGCCGACAATGCGCCGATCACGCCGATACCGGCAATGCAAACGACAACCAGGGACATGACAAGCGCCCTGTGAACCTGCGCCATCCGCGAAATATGGTCTGGAACGAAACTGCGATACATGAACCCTCCGGGATGCGCAGGCCGTCGAGATCGAGCGGCTGTTGCGCCGTCATGAGATGGTGACGTCTATGCTGCAGTGCAATAGACGATCGAGACG
>JBEHXB010000130.1:0-6815 GCA_048498895.1 Pseudomonadota bacterium | reverse complement strand
CATCGGGCGCACCGGCGTGGTTGATGCACTTCAGACCCGGCGCGATGGCGATGTTGCGGCCATCCGCCTTGAACTTCAGCGCCGCGCCCGCGATGGTCTGCGGCCTGGCCGGACATTCCAGATAGGGCACGTCCCGCCAGCCGATGGTGGAGCCCACCATGCCGGCCAGCACGGCGGGCAGTTTTCCATGCGTCCTGTCCCAGTCCGCCACGGCGGCGGCAAAACGCCCCGCGCAGTCGGGCGCCGACGCACCCTCGCCCTCGCGCCGGTCCAGCACCGCGCCATCGCGCCCACACAGATAAAGGCGCAGCCGGCTGGTGCCCCAATCGCCCGCGATGAAGGCCGCTTCGATCATGCGGCTTTCTACAGAACCCGCTAATCCTTGTCGAACAGGATGCGAAGTTCGTCCTTGGCCTTTTCCAGCACTTTTTTCTGCCGGGCCGGCAGGTCCTTGCCGCCGCGGTTGATATAGAAGGTCAGCATCGACATGGCCGAACGATAGGGGCTGGATTTGCGCCGGCGGCTGGCCTGGGCCGACGCCTTCAGCGAGCGGGCGATTCGCCGCGGGTCCTTCCAGGTGAACACACCCTTTTTCAGGTCGAGTGCGTCGCTTTCCCGCGTAACCTTCTGCGACCATCGCCCGCCGGCCGGAGCCTTCTTCCTGGGCGTCTTCTTCTTCCTCGCCGTCTTCGTCGCCGGCTTGCCGGGAGTCCTGCGTGCCGCCATGAAAATCAGAACGATGCGGCACCATGATGGTTTCGGGAACCCGAGGCGCGGACCGCCAGTTTCCACCTCATGATGCTGGAAGACTTCAAGAAGACCGCCGAGGAGATTACCGGGATCGCCCGGCCCTCCGCAGAGCAGGCCCAGGCCCTGGTCTGGCCCCGCGCCGCCCATGTCCACCGTTTCGAAGACGATGGCCGCGTTCCCAACCATCCGCGTTGGCCCCTGGTGCATTACCGCGAAGCCGTTACGCTGGATGCCCACTTCGACCCCGCCGCCATTTTCGAAACCCTGTTTGCCGCCCATGGCTGGGGCGCGGGCTGGCGCGACGGCGTCTATGACTTCCTGCATTTCCATTCGAAGGTGCATGAGGTTCTGGGCATCGCCCGCGGCCAGGCCGTGGTGCGCTTCGGCGGCGACAAAGGCAGCCAGATCACCCTGACCGCCGGCGATGCGATCATCCAGCCCGCCGGAACCGGACACCAGTGCATTACGGCATCGGACGATCTGCTGGTTGTGGGCGCCTATCCGCTGAATGCCGATCCCGCAAACGCCTACGACGAATGTCCCCCCACGCCGGAGGCGCATGACCGCGCCCTTGAAGCCATCGCGGCGGTCCCGGCGCCACAGGCCGATCCGCTCTATGGCGCCACCGGCGCGCTGGTGCGCCTGTGGTGCTGATCAGAGCCTGGACCCCGGCGGCACCGGCCAAGGCAGTGCCCTTCCCCGGAACGGAATTTAATTCCGCCGGTTTCCGTCAATGGTTCCAACAGGCATGAGGACTGCATGGCCAGGAAATATTCCAAGGGCGCACAGCGCAAGGTCGAGAAGGCAATGCATGAGCGCAAGGAAGGTACCCTGAAGAGCGGCTCAGGCAGGAAAGTGAAAAGCCGCAAGCAGGCGATCGCGATCGGCCTGTCCGAAGCGCGCCGCGAGGGCAAGAAAGTCCCCGCGAAGAAGAAATCCTCCGGCAAGAGCAAGAAGAAGTCTTCCAGGAAGAAATCCGCGCCGAAGAAGCGCAAGAGCTGACGCCCACGGCCGGACGTCCGGCCGCCCCGCCTGCTAGGCCGCCAGTTCGGCGGCAAGCGCGCAGAGCTTTTCCAGGTTGAACGGCTTGTGCAGGACCTGGATGCTGTGGTCCCTCAGCAGCTGCGGCGGCGGCTCCTGGGCATAGCCGGTCATCAGCAGCACCTTCAGCCCCGGGCGCAAGGCATAACCGGCCTCCACCAGCGCATAGCCGTCCATGCGCGGCATTTTCACATCCGAGACAAGAAGCCCGATCTGCGGATTGGCCTTCAGCAGTTCCAGCGCCTCGACCCCGTCGGCGGCCTCGAACACCTGAAAGCCCGCCTCCTCCAGCATCTCGACGGCGATGGTGCGCAGCATCGCCTCGTCCTCCGCCAAGAGAATGGGCACCGCCCCGCCCTGCATGGTCATGCAATCGCTCCCCCGGTTTCACGCGGCACCCCATGGTCGCGTGGCATCAGTATCGTCATGGCCGTGCCCTCGCCCGGCGCGCTCTGGATCACCAGGTGGCCCGCCGACTGACGCACATAGCCGAATGTCATGGATAGCCCAAGTCCGGTCCCCTTGCCCTGCGGCTTGGTGGTGAAGAACGGATCGATGGCCCTGCGGCGAACTTCCTCCGCCATGCCGTGGCCGGTATCGCTGATTATCAGCGCCGCATAGTCGCCGGGCTTGAAATCCTCCACGCCGGGCGGAGCGACCGGCAGCGTCAGGTCGGATGTTTCGATCGTCAGCCGGCCGCCATCGGGCATCGCGTCGCGCGCATTGATCGCCAGATTCAGGATCACATTCTCCATCTGGTTGACGTCGCACAGGGTGGACCATCCGGCATTCAGCCGGGTGACGATCTCCACCTTTTCGCCGACCGAATGGCGAAGCAGATCCTTCATGCCCTCCACCAGATGGCTCAGCGAGACGCGCTGGGGCGTCAGCGGCTGGCGGCGTGAAAAGGCCAGGATGCGCTGGGTCAGGTGGGCGGCGCGGTCCAGCGCCTCCTCGGCGTTGCCGATATAGGCGTTGCCCTGCTGGCCCAGATCCTCGCCCAGCCGCCGGCGCAGAAGACGCAGGCTTCCCTTCACGATCATGATCAGGTTGTTGAAGTCATGGGCAATGCCGCCCGACAACTGGCCCACCGCCTCCATCTTCTGGCTCTGGCGCAGCGCTTCCTCGGCCTGCTGGCGCTCCGACATTTCCCTCTGCAGGCGCTCGTTCATTTCCGAAAGCTGGCGTGCGCGCCGTCGCAGCGCTGCCTGCGAGAAACTCAGCACCGCGATCACCAGCGCGCCCATGGTGACGAGCAGCACCAGGCCGGCATAGCGGGCATAGCGCCGCTGCAGCGGCTCGGATACCGCGCGCAAGAGCACCATTCCCACCTTGGTGCCGTCCTGTCGCACCTCCTCGGCGACATCGATATGGTCGTTGCCATAGGTGGTGACCGGGCGCATGACCGAGGAAGGAAGGCGCGTGCCGCCGCGGCCGAAGCCCGCCAGAAGCTGCCCATGGCGGTCATAGACGCCGGCGGCCTCCATCTCTGGATTGACCGCCACCGCGTTGACATATTCCTGCGCGGCCCGGCGGTCGTCGAACAGCACCGCCGCGCTGACGCTGGCCGCCAGGATCTGCGCCTGCTCACGCACGCTCTTGAGCTGCTGGTCGGTGTAGACCTGTTCCTCATAGACGGCCATGGCGATGCCCACGCCCAGCAGGACCGCCGCGGCCACCAGCGCCCCTATCACCGACAGGTCCAGGCCGCGCCGCCTCATGGCTTGCTCCGCGCGGTTACCGCATGGGCCAGCCCCAAAAGCTTGGAACTGATGGCGAGCCCGTCCCGATCGGCCGCGGCCTCGTCGATATCGAAGCGGACATGGTTGGCATCGATCACGAAGCTGATGATGCCGCGCGGCTGCATCCCTGAATCGGTGACCGTGACCACCGGCTGGCCCTTCAGCACGGCCAGTGTCCGGGCCGCCAGCTCCGGGTCGGCCGCCGGCAGGAACACCATCTGGCAACCGTCATACGACCCGACCGAATGGCTTACGGCGATGGGATGCTCGCCCACCCGGGCATTGCGCGCGGCCTGGTCCAGGGCCCCGTCAAAGGGATCATAGCCCGCCAGGCAGATGGTCACCGGGCTGTCCGGTTTTTCCAGTCTGCCCGGCGGCCAGGAGATGAAGGGAACGAATTTGGTCAGATAAGCCGCCTTGATCGCATATTCCAGCGAGGCCGCCGCGCGGGCGGGATCGGCAAAAGCCGCCAGCAGGGCCAAGATCAGCCCCGCCAACTCCGGAAGTTTGCGGGCCGGACGCACCGTCAGAACCTGACCTGTGTCTGCAGCATGAAGCTGCGGCGGATCAGGTCCGATCCGGGATACTCCTGATGCTGGCCGTGCAGGAGATTGAACCCGGCCAGCGCCAGTTCCAGCCGGTCGGTTACCCGCCAGGCCAGGCGCGCATTCATCTCGACATATTCGGGCAACTTCGGATTGGGGAGCGCGCCGACATAGCGCAGGTCGGCATCCAGATCGAAGTCTTCGTCCAGCTGCATGGAGGAGCGCAGCGACGCCCAGTGATGGGGGTCATCCCCCGCCTGCGCGATACCCAGAAGACCGCTGGCGCCGGGCTTGAATTCCAGGTCGAGATGCTGGGCGGTGAAGCCCGCCGAAAGCCGCCACCAGTCCGCCGCCTGCCAGTTTCCCCAGATCTCCACGCCATGAACATCGCCCTTCATGCCGTTGCCCCAGAACAGGGGAATAAAGGTCGCGGGCGCGGGCTCCACGGTGCGCAGCCGATCATAAAGGCTCTCGAACAGCGTCACCGACATGCTGGTGTCGGCCGTGATCCGGCCGCGATAGCCCAGCTCGAAATCGGTCACCGTCTCGGGCAGGAAGTCTGGATTGCCGGTGACGAAAGTGACGGTACCCAGCTTTTCGACCACGTCCGCGTCAAAGGGGGTGGGCGCGCGCACCGCGCGCGCCGCCGAGGCCCAGACCATGTGGTTCTGATTGATCGCCCAGGACAGCCGTCCGCTGGGCATCGGCGCAAACCCCGAATAGGGATCGTTTTCCAGCTTCAGGCCGATGGCCAGCTGTACCGAATCGCCAAGCGCGATGTGATCCTCGGCGAAGAAGTTCGTCAGACTCAGGGTGCGCGCCGGCGGCGCGAAGATCAGCGAGCTGTCGGGCGCGATGCGGCTGGTGATGCGATACTGGTCGAAGCGCTGGCCGATGCCCCACACCACGCTGTTCCAGTCGCCCAGGCTGAAGCTGTGCTGCAGTTCCACGTCATAGGCGTTGAGCGTGAAGGCGCCGCCATCCGTCATCGCCCGCCGCGCCTGGTCATAATAGGTCACAAGCTGCAGCGAGGAGCCTTCCGCCAGGGGATGGGTCCAGTTCAGCATCAGGTTGGCGCCGCTGATCTTCTGGTCCGCCAGGGTGCCGGGCCGGTTTTCGCTGCCGCCATACATGTCGCCATGCAGGCTCAGCACGTCCTCGCCCGGGGTCCAGTCCAGCTGGAAGCCGCCTTGCGGCCGCGTCCAGCCGTCATGGGCATTGCTGCCCGAAGCGTTGTTGAAGGCTCGCTGATAGAAATCCTGGCCATAGACGCGGTAATGCAGGTTCTCGTCCAGGGCGCCTCCGTACTGCAGGGCCGCGCTGCGATAGTCCGTCCCCACGCCCAGCCGCACCAGCCCGCCCGGCGTGTCGGCCGCCTTCTTGGTGATCACGTTGATCACGCCATTGACCGCGTTGGCGCCCCACAGGGTGCCGCCCGGGCCGCTGATCACTTCGATGCGCTCGATGTTGGCGGCCGGCACATCCGGCATGTCCCAATAGACGCCCGAATAGAGCGGAGAATAGACGCTGCGCCCGTCGATCAGCACCAGAAGCTTGTTCGGAAAGTTCTGCGCCTGACTGTTGCCGTTGAACCCGCGGGCGGTGATGTTCCAGTCGCTGGGGCTGGTCTGCATCACTTCCAGATTGGGCGCCATGCGCAGCATCTGCGGCAGGCTCATCGCGCCCGAGCGCTGGATGTCGTCCTGGGTGATGACATAGGCAGCAGCCGCCGCGCTCGACAGCGGCTGGCCGACCTTGGAGACGGAGGTGATTTCCACATTGGCCAGCTGTTCGATCGTCAGCTTTTGCAGGTCGGCGGCACTGGCCATCTGGATATATGGCTGTGCGCGTGCCGGCCCGGCCAGCCCTGATGACGCCAGCAGTACCCACGCCAGGGCGCCAGGAATGACTTGGCGCCGCCCTACACTGCCTCGATTCACCCAGCCCCCCTTTGCATGGCACGCTGCCCAGCAGGCCATCGGCCCAAAAACGCGTTGCGGCCCGAAAAGTTCCTTCTCTTGCGACCGCCCCCGCCTAGTCCCGTCCCGCCGTGACAATCAACCGGGAACGAGGCCGCGATCCTTCAGCATGGGTCCGATGTCGGGGTCCTTGCCGTAGAAGGCACGGAACATGGGCCCGTAATCCTCGGTATGGCCCTTCGACAGGATCAGGTCACGAAAGCGCTGGCCGTTCTGGCGCGTCAGCCCGCCATGGCGGGTGAACCAGTCATAGGCGTCGTCGTCGAGCATGACCGTCCACTGATAGGCGTAATAGCCCGCGGCATAGCCGTTGGCCCAGATGTGCAGGAAATAGCTGGAGCGGTAGCGCGGCGGCACTACGGGAAAATCGGTGCCGCTCTGTTTCAGCGCTTCGGCCTCGAAGGCATCGACGTCAGGCTTGGGGCTGCCCGGCTTGAGCATGTGCCAGGCCATGTCCAGTTCGGACGCCGCCAGCAGCTCGCCCAGCGCATAGCCCTGGCCCCAGGTCTGGGACTTGCGCAGCTTGTCCACCAGCGCCGGCGGGATCGGCGCGCCGGTCTTGTAGTTGACCGCGAAATGGCTGAGGACCTCGGGATAAAGCGCCCAGTGCTCGTTGAACTGCGAGGGGAATTCGACAAAGTCCCGCGCCACGTTGGTGCCCGAGACGAAGGGATAGGTCTGATCCGCGAAGAGTCCGTGCAGGGCATGGCCGAATTCATGGAACATGGTGGTGACGTCGTCGAAGCTCAGCAGCGCAG
>JBEHXB010000129.1:0-6816 GCA_048498895.1 Pseudomonadota bacterium | reverse complement strand
TCGGCTTCGCGGCATTGAAAGGCAGCGACCATCAGTTGCTGCTGCAAGACGGCTGTCTTGATCGCGGCTGTGTCGGCAGGTCCGGCGCATCCGGCGGCAAGCGCTGGCGCGTTCAGTGCAGGCAAGGCCAGCATCAACGCAGCGGCCCCAAAAATTCTGGACATCGTCTTTCCTTCAGTTGGCGGCAGTGCGATGGGTGATGGCGCGGACCGAACCAGGCGTCCCGCCGCCCCGCGCGCTGGCGACCTGCATTCCCGTGTTGTCGGCCTCGGCGAGCCTGCCGGCGGCAAAGCGGCCCTGGATCACCGTGCCGTCAGCGCGGCGCCATTCGCCTTGACCGTCGGGCCGGTCGTCCTTCCAGTCGCCGAAATAGCGCTCGCCATTGGCGCGTGTCAGCACGCCGAAGCCGTTGAGCCTGCCGTCCTGCCATTGTCCGTCGAAGCGGTCGCCCGTGTCGGTGATCAGCCGGCCATGGCCGTTGAAGACGCCACCCGCGATTTCACCGTCATAGCTCCAGCCGCGGTCCCAGCGGATCACCACATGGCCGTCCGGCACCAGTCCGCGCACAAAACCGGATGTGATGCTGTGGCTCTGGCCGTCCCGGCCGAAGGTGGCGGTTCCGACGCCATCGGCATAACCGTTCGCGCAGGCGCCGGTCCAGCGTACACTGGCGTCGGCCGTCGCCGCCGCGTCGAACACCGCGCAACCGCTGATGGGATCGGTGAGCCACCGACCGGATTGTTCCGCTGAAGCCTGGATGATGCCGCAGTTCAGCAAGGCGGCCGCCAATGCGGCCTTGGCCATTCCCGACATGGATCGTCTCTGTGTTTCCGGCTGGGCCCGGCCCCATGCCGAGCCCGCACCAACAGGCTGCCGCCGGCGCGGGCTGATGGCGAGTCAAAGGCGGCGATGCGGCAAACGAGGTGTTTACGGCGCGCGGGAAATGCTTGTTCATCTGCCGAGCGCATCATGGACTGGCGCGACTTTTCAGACAGTTTTAGCGGCATTCATGAAAAAGGGCGTCGCGGTTTCCCGCGACGCCCTGCTGAATGCAATGCTGCCGTCAGACCAGATGCTGCTCGGCCTGGATCAGTCCGCGGATATAGCCGAACTCGAACGGGAAGTTCTCCCGCCAGGCATTGGGCTGACCGGGCACGCGCGGGGCATGGTCGGGCATCAGCAGATAAGGATAGCCAACTTCGCGATAGACCTTGAGCATCTTGACGAAATCGATGTCGCCTTCGTCGGGGAACATCTCGGCGACGAAATCGCCGCGATGGCCGCGGATGTTGCGGAAATGGATGTTGAACAGCTTCTTGCGGGTGCCGAACCAGCGGATGCAGTCGGGCAGCTGCTCGCGCGGATTTTCCAGATTCTCCGACAGCGTGCCCTGGCACAGGTTCAGGCCGTGATAGGGGCTTTCGTGCATCTGGACGAACTTCTGCAGGCCCTCATAGGTGCCCAGCACGCGATCGACGCCGCGATAGCCGCCCGGCGGCGTGCCCGGATCCTGTGGGTGGCAGGCGATCTGCACCTTGTATTCGTTGGCGACCGGCACGACGCGGGAAAGGAAATAATCGATGCGCTCCCAGAAGGCGTCGGCATTGACCAGCCCGGCCTTGGTCAGTGGCGGGTTCTTGGCCAGCGCTTCCTTCGCGTTCCACTTGTTGTAGACCGTGTCGCCGCGGCCGGGCACTTCCCCGCTGCGAAGCACGCCCAGAATGGACATGTTGTACTTCAGCGCGCGGATTCCGGTCTTGGCGCAGGTGCGGATGTGATTCTGGAATGCCTCGATGTCGCGGTCGCGTTCGGGGCTGTCGGCCAGCATGATGGCCGGATGCTTTTCACGGTCGATCAGCGAGGACGTCAGCAGCACGCTGTCGACCAGTTCGACCTTGACCTTCCACTTGTTCGCCAGGTCCAGCATCTTGTTCATTTCCTCGACTGTCGGGTACAGACGGCTGGGGTCGGCCACATGCGGGCTGGTGCAGACAGCGTCCACGCCATAACGCGCCACCCAGGCGGCGGTATCGTCAGTCAGGGTGCCGAACTGGTGGCCCAGCCTGGCTTTCAGCGGCGGCAGCTTGGCGCTGGCGCAGGCACCACCCGGCACGCTCGGCTGCGCGTCGGCTGCAGGCGCGTTTGTGGCGATGGTCCCGGCCGCGGCGGCGGCAGCACCCGCGCCCGTGACCGAGAAGAATTTACGGCGATCCATGGAACGTCTCCCTGATGTTCTTATGAGCGTCTTTGAGGCGCGGCCGGTTGCCGTGTTCGCGGCTTTCAAGCCCTCCGCACTCCGAAAGGTCTTCCAGCAGGCGGTCCGCGTCCAGTTTATTTTCGGCATGGCTGGCGAGGAAAACCGCATAAATCGCGTTCATCCGGTTGCCGCTGGGCAGGTGACGGGTGCCCGCGCCCCCGCCGGGCAGCATTTCGCCGGCGCATCGTGACCGCAGTGGCAGAAAACCGCAGCGCCGGGCGGGCGGGTTTGATCGTCTTGCCTTGTTGCGCGCGGACCGGCGGGGTCTTATCAGATGCGCCGAGGAGCGCCCGAGAGGCGGCACACAAGGGGAGAGAAGCGTGAGGGCAGGGGTATTCGCAGGCGCAGCATTCTTGGCGTTGGCGTTGGCGCCGCTTCCGGCCGCCGCGGCGGACAAGGCGCCGGAATTCACCACCATCCTCCTGGAAAAGGTGGTGGACCGCACGCCGGACCAGGTCTGGGCCAAGATCGGGCCCTACTGCTCAATTTCCCAATGGCTGGACGTGCCCTGTCAGGTCACCGCGGGCAACGGCGTGGGCGTGGGCACCAACCGGCGGCTGCGCGGCACCACCGACGAGGTGATGGTGGCGGTAACCTCGCACTCCTATACCTACGCCCAGCCAGCCTCGAAAATCTTCTACCACGGCACCCTGGCGGTGGAGCCGCTGGATCGTGGCCGCCAGTCCAAGATCGTCTACACGCTGTTCTATGATGTCTCGCCGCTGACCACGGTCGAGGCGCGCCAGGCCGACCGCAAACAGCGCACCGACCGCTTCAGTGCCGCCCTGGACAAGATGAAGGAGATGGCGGAAGCGCCGTAAGTCATGACCATCGATATTCTGCAATTCGTGCCGCTGCGCCCCGAAGTACAGCGTGAGCTGGAAGCGCGCTACCGTGTGCATCGCAAGGACAAGCTGGACGAAGTGGCGTCCATCGTGCGCGGTGTGGTTACCAACGGCCATTCCGGCCCGCCGCCGCACATCATCGATCGGCTGACAAAGCTGGAGATCATCTGCTCGGCCTCGGTCGGCTATGACGGTATTCCGGTGGAATATGCCCGTTCAAAGGGGATCCCCGTCACCAACACGCCCGAAGTGCTGAACGACGACGTCGCGGACCTGGCCATCGGGTTGATGATCATGACCGCGCGCCGGCTGATACCGTCGGATCGCTATGTGCGCGCCGGACGTTGGCCGAAGGAAGGCGAATTCCCGCTGGCCAGCCGCGCCAGCGGCAAGACCGTCGGCATCCTGGGCATGGGCCGGATCGGCCGGGAGATCGCGCGGCGCGCCGAAGCGATGAACAACCGCATCGCCTACCATAGCCGCCGCAAGGTTGCGGACATCCCTTATGACTATTATCCCGATCCGGTGGCGTTGGCCGCAAACAGCGGTTTTCTGATCGTTATCATCCCGTCCACGCCCGAGACGCAAAAGATCGTAAGTCGCGATGTGATCGAAGCCCTGGGCCCGAATGGTATCCTGGTCAATGTCGCGCGCGGCGCGGTGGTGGACGAGGAGGCACTGGTGGAGGCGCTGGTCGGCGGCAGGCTGGGCGGCGCGGGGCTGGATGTGTTCGCCAACGAGCCCCAGGTGCCCGAGGCGCTGTTCGGCATGGACAATGTGGTGCTGACCCCCCATCTGGGCAGCGGCACGTTCGAGACCCGCCGCGCCATGAGCCAGCTGGTGCTGGACAATCTGGACGCACATTTTGCGGGAAACCCGTTGCTTACCCAAATCAAATAGGGCGCGGCCTGGCGCCCTTCTAGCGAACCAGCCCGGTCACCAGGTAAAGAAAGCCCGCGCCCGCAAGCGTCGCCAGGGTTGTGGACAGGCGCGGGCGTGTCCGGTGGCTTTCCGGCAGAAGCCCGCTTGCCCCGATATGCAGGAAGAAGCCGCAGAACAGGGCCAGCAGCAGCGCCAGAAGTTCGGGGCGCGGCGTCACCAGAAGACTCAAACCCGCGCCCAGCAGCGGGGCAAAGGCGTCCATCGCCAGCCATGACAGCGCGTGCCTGCGCTCGCCGCCGTTTTTCACCACGACATTGACGGTGTTGAGGCCGTCGGCGAAATCATGCGCCAGCACTGCCGCCGCCACGATCAGGCCGATCTCGGGACCGGCCTGCAGCGCGATACCCATGGCGAATCCGTCCAGTATGCTGTGGGCTGAAAAGCTTGCCGCGCCGATCAGGCCGCGTGTCGTGTTGGGCCCGCCCTCGCAGTCATGGCGCGCCACCAGCCTGTCGATCACCACATAGAGAAAGAAGCCGCCCGCCGCGATGGCCAGCAGGGACCGCGGATCATAAATGCCGTGCCCGGCGGCGATGGCCTCGGGCGCAAGGTCGAAAAAGGCCACACCGATCACGGCCCCGGCCGAAAAGGCCAGCACCAGCGGCAGGCGCTCGGCCAGTTTCAGGGCCATCAGGCCGCCGGTCATGGTTGCGCCGGCGGCGCACAGCGCGAGGCCCAGAACCAGAAGGGGTGTCATCAGGGGATCCGCTGGGGTTTCGGCCGTCTTATCGCCTGCCGCCAGAAGGGGCAACCCTTGGCCCACACGTCTTGAAGGGTCATCGGGCGGGTTGGTGAGATCGCGGCACACTGACCGCAGCAAATAAATCGGCGCTTGGATTTAACCGGCGCGGGCCATGGCCTCGAATTGCACATGCGATCGCACGCGTGCGGCGGGGATCATCACGCTGACCCTGGTGCCCTTGCCCAGTTGGCTTTCCAGAAAAACCTGGCCGCCATGCGCCTCGGCAAGACCCTTGACGATGGCAAGTCCCAGACCCGTGCCCCGGTCCGCCAGCTTGATGTCGTGTTTGCCCTGGCCGAAGGTGTCGAACACCTTGCCGACATCCTCCGGCGCGATGCCCACGCCCGTATCCTCCACGCCGAACACCAGAGCGCCATCCTCTGCCGGGCGGGCAAAGGCGCTGACCCTGCCATGCTCGGGCGTGAATTTTACGGCATTGGACAGAAGATTGAGCAGTATCTGCTTGATCGCACGCTCGTCGGCATAAATGCGGGGCGTCTCGATATCGATCAGGTTCTCCAGCCTGGCGCCATTGTCCTTGGCGCGCCAGGCCACCAGCTGCAACGCATCCTCGCCCAGGCGGTACAGGTCGATCTCGTCTTCCTCAAGCTTCCAGCGTCCCGCCTCGATCCTGGCGAGGTCCAGGATGTCATTGATCAGAGCCAGAAGATGGCGGCCCGAACTGTTGATGAGTGTCGCATATTCGTGCACCCGCTCTGTTTCCTTCTCGAACATGCGGCTGGCGATGAGTTCGGAAAAACCCAGTATGGCGTTCAGCGGCGTGCGCAGCTCATGGCTCATGTTGGCCAGGAACTGCGACTTGGCCAGGCTCGCGGCCTCCGCCTGGTCGCGGCCGCGATCCGACTCCAGTTTGGCCATCACCACTTCGGCCAGCAGCGTGTTGCGCTCCTCATGCGCCATGATGGCGGCTCTCGCCCGCAGATAGCTCTGCTGTGCGATCAGGCCGACGAAGGCGACGTAGAAGGGCGAGATCAGCGCCAGATAGATACTGGGCGAATCCATGCTCTGAAGCGGCGGCAGGCCTATGGCCAGCAGATAGATTACAAGCGCCGGCCGCGCGATGGCGCGGCAGGCGGCGGTCGTCGTGGCGTGGACGGCCATGATCGAGGCCAGCAGCAGCTCGATCAAAATGTGGCTGACGGTGTTGCCGGGCACCCACAGATACCAGCCGATCGTCGCCCAGTTCGCGATGAAGAACAGGTTCGCGGCCGCAACCTTGCGCGTCCAGCGGCGCGCGCTGCTGCTGGGGACTGGGCCGGCGGGAAAGCGTCTCAATGCGATGAAGTGAGGGATGAAGCCGCAGATCACTTGCGCATAGCAAAACGCCAATACCGGCAGCGCCACCCATTGGGAAAAGATCACGCAGATCGCGAGCGCCAGAATGGGGGCCGCTGCCAGGTTGCCGCGCAGAAGGTCCACCACGCCGCGCAGCAGAGCCCAGTCGACGCGGCTGTCCCTCTCGGCCGCGGCATCGATATCTGGCGCCCAAACCGGGCTGGCTGACTGCATGAAATCCCCGCTAGCGGGGACAGTGTGGCCCGGAAAACCTTAAGAGGGGCTTTGCGGGAACTTTGCGCAGGCGGGCAAGTTAACCAAAGCTTTAATCAAAGCTCACCCCTGGATACTGTGCCAGATTAAAACGTACCGTATTGGTACAGGTATTCGCATGCTGGGCGACACGCATTTGGCAAAGAGGGAGAGTTTGGTGGGGGCTCGATTTGTCACTGCCGGCGTGATGCTGGCGGCAACAATGATTGTGGCGATCCCCGCCTGCAACGGCGCCCCCCAGAAGGCGCCCCAGAAGGCGACCCAAAAGGCCGCCCGATGCGATTGTGCCAAACCCCAGGCGAAGACGGGCCCCGCGACCAAGGCGAAAGCCAGGCCGCGTGCAAAGGCAGGCGCCCACAGCGTGGCAGCCCGGCATCATGCTTATCGTCGGCCGCACAGGCTGGCCGGAGAAGGTTTCAACGCCTACCCGTATGATTACCAATCGGCGGCCCCGGTCCGCC